>NZ_CFKYFN010000110.1:0-162628 GCF_985060555.1 Odoribacter sp.
GATCCACCTCTTTCCATTCCGAACAGAGAAGTTAAGCCCCTGAGTGCCGATGGTACTGCCTTATGGTGGGAGAGTAGGTTGGCGCCGAATTATGAAAGCGAGTTACGAAAGTGACTCGCTTTTTTTTATCTGATTATACTGACTAAACCAAACAGATACTGGCTGAAGAAGAAGGAGGGAAGGTAAATGCATTGGGTATGCCCCCTCATGTTAAGCCCCCTTTTAGAAACACTATCGCATGGAATTTCATTTGTCAAAAATGTCGATCCTACCGGACAATTTTTGAATGATAGTGAACGAGTCCCTTGTCAGGTGATTGCTGTGATTGAGGATCTTCCACAGAACAGTCATTTTAATTTTGAATATCTGGAATCCATGACTCCGGATGTAGCTGATTATGATGGCTTGGAGTTCTTTATTTATCTGAAATTTAGGAAAGGTGTCCACTTAGAGAAGGCAGTAGAAAAATCTAACCGGGTCAATCGAAAAGTATTAGAGGGGTATAATACCTTGAAATATACAAACAGGGAGTGAGCTGGAACCTTTAACTTCTATTCATTTGTCGACTTTAGCCGATTTTGATTTTAAAACCGGAGCCGGGATGGTTGGGATTCTATTTATGAGTTGTATCGGATTATTGATTTTATTTATTTCCGTCAGTAATTTTGTCGTCCTTTTTATGGTACAAGGGGAAAGACGTTCTAAAGAAATCCCTTTTGGGTATGAGATAAAATATATATACCGTGTCGGGGATATTGGTCTGGATTGCTTTGCTTGTTTGTATAAGTAGCTGGAAAACTATCATACGTAATCCTTTCGAAGCTTTAAAAGCTGGGGAATAATATTCAATAACTGTTGACAAATCTGGAAGGAGTGATCGAATCAGTCGTAGTTATCTGATTTTCTTCCGGAGGAGACACTGAATTTTTTCGTTCAGCTTCATAATAAGCGAAACTGAACAGGATGATCAGGATCAGGCATACATGGAGACAATCCCGTTGGCTTTGATATGATATTTTTTTCGACATCATGTTAAGAGTATATACGGTAATACTTTACCGAATGGTTTGTGTATAGATAAAATATTTGTTTGTCGGATTAGAGTTTTTTCTGAAGTATTTTATAACATCTGAAGTAAAAAATAGGTTTGTTTTGCCGAATTCCCCGTTTTTATAAATTGAAAAATATCAGAATATAATAGCTTTATTGAGCGGAATATTCTAATTTTGTTACGTGATTTATAAAAACTGCAAACTTTTTAAAAATAAAACCTATGAAATTTTTTATTGACACGGCTAATTTGGATCAAATCAGAGAAGCAAATGATCTGGGAGTGTTGGATGGAGTGACGACCAATCCATCGTTGATGGCTAAAGAGGGGATTAAAGGAGTGGAGAATTGTAAAAAACATTATGTCGATATTTGTAATATCGTCCAGGGAGATGTGAGTGCTGAAGTGATTGCTACCGATTATGAGGGAATGATAAAAGAAGGAGAAGAATTGGCCGCTTTGCATCCGAATATTGTAGTCAAAGTTCCTTGTATTGCCGAAGGGATTAAAGCTATAAAATATTTTACCGGAAAAGGTATCCGTACCAATTGTACTTTAGTATTTTCTCCGGGACAGGCTTTATTGGCTGCAAAAGCCGGAGCTACCTATGTATCTCCTTTTGTGGGCCGTCTGGACGATATTTGTAGTGATGGTATCGAGTTGGTTAGTAAGATCGTGGATATGTACAGTTATTATGGTTTCCATACTCAGGTTCTGGCTGCTTCGATCCGGAATACGCAACACATCATTCAGTGTATAGAGGCTGGTGCCGATGTCGCAACCTGTCCGTTGGCTGCTATCAAAGGATTACTGAATCATCCGTTGACAGATAGTGGACTGGCTAAATTCCTGGAAGATTACAAAAAGGTAAACGGTTGACGCTTCATGTATATCAAATTATTTGAGGATAATCCTAATACCCGGGATATCCTTAAAGTTGTAGAGGTGTTGAAAGCCGGTGGCATTATTATCTATCCGACGGATACAATTTATGCGATCGGTTGTGACATTAATAATGTCAAAGCTGTGCAGCGTGTTTGCCAGTTGAAAAATATCAAACCTGAGAAAGCCAATTTTTCGATGATTTGCCGGGATCTGTCGAATATCGCTGCTTATGCGAAAGTAAATAACGAGGTTTTTAAGGTGATGAAACGTAATCTACCCGGGCCTTTTACTTTTGTATTGCCGGCAACTAATAAATTGCCTAATGTGATGATCAATAGGCGGAAGACTATCGGTATCCGGATTCCGGATAATTATATCGTGATGTCTATTGTTGAAGAACTGGGTAATCCTTTACTGACTACTTCGGTTAAAGCTGAAGACGAGGTGGTTGAATATATGACCGATCCTGAATTGATTCATGAAAAATATGAGAAATTGGTGGATTTGGTGATCGACGGTGGTTTTGGACAGAATGTTGCCTCGACAGTTGTCGATTGTACCGATGACCGGATAGAAGTCATCCGGCAAGGAATCGGAGAATTGAAGTGAAAGCAGGAAGCAGAGGAGAAAAGAAATGAAGGCTGTTCCGGGTATATGGGACAGCTTTTTTTGGCATTCTTTTTGTCGTAGAAAAGAAACGTTTGATCAGATAGAACGTAATGGGATAGTAAAGGTTATTGAAAGGAGGTTTTTATGCTTTGGGACTGTATTTTTCGGTTATTGTTAGCTGGAGTTTTGGGAGGGGTGATCGGCTGGGATCGGGAGTATCGGGCTAAGGAGGCGGGATTGAGGACGCACTTTTTGGTTGCTTTGGGAAGTGCTTTGATTATGATTGTATCACAATATGGATTTGCCGATGTCTTGGCTAAGCCGGGTTATGGTTTGGATCCGAGTCGAGTGGCTGCTCAGGTGGTCAGTGGTATCGGTTTTATCGGAGCAGGGACTATTCTGATTCAAAAACAGTTTGTACGAGGCTTAACGACGGCTGCCGGTTTATGGGCAACTTCGGGTATCGGACTGGCTGTCGGAGGAGGTATGTATTGGATCGGAGTATTCGCCATGATCCTGACTTTAATAGGACTTGAATTTCTGACTATTATTTTTAAAAATGTAGGAGAACATAGTTCATTGCTGGTATTTGCCACTACCGATAAAGAAAATTTGAAGCGGGTGACCAATGAACTACATTTGAGAAATTATCGGATTGCCAGTTATGATATGCAACACGAGCCTCTCGAACATGCCGATTTATACCATGTAACGATGGTGATCAAGACCAAACGCTATCTGGATGAGAGTGAATTATTTCAGTTTATGCAAAGTTTGCCCGATCTGACTTTAGAACGGATAGCCTGATTATTTTCTCCAGAAAGCTTTTGTAAACAGCACCATGACGGTAAAGATCTCCAGACGTCCTACCAGCATTAAAAAAGCCAGGAATAATTTGGCAAAATCATTCAGGTGCGCATAGGAAAACATCGGACCGACACTGCCGAATCCGGGACCTACATTACTCATCGAGCTGACGACGGCACTGCAGGCGGTAATGATATCTTCCGTAAAGATGGTCATGATCAGACTCCCGATGGTAAATACAATCATGAATAAAATGGCAAAAGCCATAATCCCCGTCATTATATTGGGATGGACGCTTTTATTGTTGTATTTGACATTGATAATACCATTGGGGTGAATAATACGCTTTAACTCTACAAAAGAATTTTTAAATAGCAGATAAACCCGTACGACTTTCATTCCTCCGGCTGTAGAACCGGCTGAGGCTCCGACGAAAAGAAGTAAAAACAGAATCAAGCCTAACAAGGGGGGCCAAAGCAGATAATCGGCGGTTGCGAATCCCGTTGTCGTAATTAAAGTGACTACCTGAAAGGTGGCATCACGCATACTCTTCTCGAAATCTGCCCAGCCGATGACGTAAAGTCCTATACCGATCACAACGCTGGCTAGCACGACAAGCATGAAATAGAGTTGAAATTCATTATCCTGGATCAGTTTCTTCCAATTACCACGGATAGCTGTATGTAAAAGTCCGAAATTGGTACCTGCCATAAAAGTAAAAATGATGATGACATATTGGATATAAGCGGAATCCCAATAAGCGATACTATTTTGTTTGGTCGAGAATCCTCCGGTGGCCATCGTGGTGAATGCATGACAGATACCATCGAAGAGATTCATTCCTCCGAATAGGAGCAAAAGGGTTTGCAAAAGTGTCAGGATGGTATAGAGAATCCACATTTGCCGGGCAGAGGAAGTAAAGGTAAATGAAGTTTTATTGTGTGTAGGCCCTGGGACTTCTGCCACATAAAGATCCCGTCCCTCTATTCCGAGACTCGGTAATATGGCGATAAATAGCATAATAATCCCTAATCCTCCCAGCCATTGGGTCAGGGAACGCCAAAATAAGGTGGCATGAGGAAGTGCTTCAACATGATTCAGAATAGAAGAGCCCGTCGTGGTGAACCCCGACATGGTTTCAAAAAAGGCATCTGCAAAGGAAGGGATTGTATTCCCGATCATATAAGGTAGGCTACCGAAAAGGGAGAAGATGATCCATACCATCGTTACCATGAAATAACCATCTTTTTTGGCCAGTACCCGATCTTTGATTTTTATCAGTTTAGACAACAGGAAACCGGCACTCATGGTGATCAGGGAGGTATAAAAAAAAGCCGATGCATCGTGTTCACCATAAATTAAAGCAATCAGGACACATAACAATAAGAAGGCACTCTCGATTAGTAACAGCCTTCCCATCAGATTGGCGATAAAACGAAAGTTTATCATCTTCTGAAAAAATTTATTGGAAATATTTAATTACTTTTTTGACAGCATTTTGCAGAGCAAAGATCACTACCGTATCCCCGGCCTGTATCTGCACATCACCTTTAGCTATAATGGTTTCGTCGCCCCGGAATACTCCCCCGACAGTAGCATCGTCCGGGAAGTGAACATCTTGTAAAGAATACTTTGTGATTTTAGACCCAGGCTGAGCTTCCAGTTCGAATACTTCTGCTTCTGAAAAAGTTAAAAATTTCAGATGGCGGACATCGACATTCATGGTGTAACGGTAAATATGGGAGGCTGCAATCAGTTTGGTATTGATTAACGTACCGATTCCGATATTTTCTGCCAGGTCGATGTAATCGATATTTTCCACTTCGGCTACACTTTTCTTGACCCCCATTTTTTTAGCTAAGAGGCAAGACAATATATTGGTTTCTGAAGAACCTGTCAGACTGATAAAAGCGTCTACATTTTTAATACCTTCTTCCCTCAGTAAAGTAAGATCTCGTCCGTCCCCGTTAATCACCAGCGTAGATTTTAGTTTGTCGGCCAGTTGGATGCATTTTTCACGGTCTTTCTCGATAATCTTGACATGGTAATTTTTTTCCAGCAGAGAGGCTGTTTTTATACCTATTCTGGAAGCTCCGACAATTACTATATTTTTGATTTCAAATTGTTCTTTACCACATAAGGCGAAAACATTCGGAATAAAAGAAGGTCGGGTGACGATAAAAACCAGATCTCCATATTTCAATTCGTCGTTTCCCCGGGGGATGATGGTATGGTTGTGGCGTTTGATGGCAACGATCCGGAACTGATCGGCTCCATAGATTTCTGCCATTTTGATCAAGGTATGATTGAGGATAAGCGCATTATCCCAAAGTTTTATCCCTAGCAATTGCAGACGTCCGTCCGAAAACTCATGCATCTGCCTGGAACCGATTTGTTTTAGCGAAGCAACGATTTCTTCGGCTGCCAACCGTTCCGGATAGATCAGTGAATCGATACCGATAGAACGCAGGTATTCTGCATTTTCGATTTCCAGATATTCACTGTTATTGACCCGGGCGATCGTTCGTTTAGCTCCTAGTTTTTTGGCCAATATAGCAGAATTGATATTCTGATCTTCCTGAGGATTTACAGCAATATATAAATCACATTTTCCGACTTCTGCATCTTTCAGAGCACCGATTGAAGTACACGAACCGACGATAGAGAGGATATCGATCTGGCTTTCCAGATCTTCCAGTTTATCCTGATTTGTATCGATCAGCATAATGTTGTGTTCTTGCCGGCTAAGCATCTTAGCCAAATGTGTACCGACAGCTCCAGCTCCGGCGATAACGATGTTCATTGTTTGTGAAATATTTTGATTTCATTTTATTGGATTGCAAATTTACTGAAAATAATAGATTAAGCCAGTGTTTATACTAAAACTTTATCGGAGGGAATACCGGAAGCTTCCGGTTTCTGCCGTGTTGATGAGGGTGAGATGATGCTGACGGCAAAATTTGTCCCATAAACGAATGTTAAATGCTGTATTGGAACCGTCAAGGACTATTTGTGCCGGATATCGGTGTTCTTCAGGAGAAAATATTTTTTCCGGACTGAGATTATGGGTTACGATTAGTATCTGACCTTTCGTTAGGGGAAGATTTGAGGCGGATGCGATTGTCAGTGTGTCTTTTAAAGAACAGAGCTGTCCGGAATGATAGCTGAGTCCGTTACCCAGAAAGCCTTGATGGTCGGGTAATGACCGGAGATTGTTCTGAGCGATATAGGGTTGCGTTTGCGGGAGGCTGTCGGAAGACCGGAGTAAATAAGTATAATATCCCTTATAATTCAGTATGATAGCACTTTTTTGAGGAAGTTGAAATACGATGATTTCCTGGCGATTGGCAAGATAAAAATGGGAGGATATATGCCAGCATAAGAGAATAAAGAGAGTGAGCATGGAATATCTTCTCCATTTTTTCCCGGGTTTGGTGAAATAGAGATATAGAAAAATCAAACTGATATAGGACAATAAAACGGTGGGAACAGAGGGATACAAGTGATGCAGGTTGAAACTGTAAGGAGCGAAGATATGCAGAAATCCCATGATTATTTTTTCTGTCACTTCCGGAATCCAGGCCAGGTACTGACTGAGTAGAAAGGGGAGTATCAGACAAAGCATGGCGGCATAGAGCAGAAAAGTAGCTAATGGAACCGCGACCAGGTTGGCTAAGAAGCCGTTCAAATTGATCGTATGGAAATAATAGGCGCTGATGGGAAGAGTCGGCAATTGAGCTGCAATTGTAATACAGCAACAGGCATATATTTTAGCCGGAAAAAGGGGGAGCTTTCCGGCAAATCGATATAAAAAAGGATAAATAGTCAGTATACCGGTATAAGCGCTGTACGATAACAGGAAACTGAGTGAATACAAATTCGAGGGATGAAACGATAAGGTTAGAAAAGCTGCTGCTGCAACAGAGTTCAGAGGGGTATAGGATCGGTTGAAATATTGACCGATATGAATAAAAGAAAGGATCGTTGCAGCCCTGACAACGGATGGGGATAAACCGGTGAGACAAACGTAACACCAAAGAATCGGGAGTACCACAAAAGTAATTTTACGGGAAGGGAAACCGATACTTTTGAAAATAAACAGTATAAATAAGTAAATAGCACCGGTATGCAGACCGGAGACCGATAAAAGATGGACTGTTCCCGTCGAGATAAACAGATTTTGTACCTCGCTGTCGAGGTCGTTTTTATATCCCAGACAGAGAGCGTTTACGAGTTGGCAACAGGTTGAGTCTGAAAATAACCGTTGGGTCTTACTTAGCCATTTCTTGCGAAGGTGATCGAAAACGGTGTATAAATCGTCCGAATGACCGTTTTGCCGGATGGGACTAACCGGTAGTAGATGAAAAAAAACGTTTTTTTGTTTTAAATAGCGGGCATAACTGAATTCACCGGGATTGGCATTCTGTCGGAAAGGGAGTATACGGGCATTGAAATGCAGGGAGTCGCCAGGCATATAAATGGTATCGGTATAAAAATGACTGAGATAGTAGTTTTGATTGCTCACGGATAAGATCAGATTATGGTGTGGGAGTATTTCATTACACCGGCCATCGATGCGATAGATTTTGTCGGGAAAAGGAGTAAAAAGAGGCGGAGCAGAAATAACGAATCCGTAATTTAGGACCGTTACAATTAAAAATAGTTCTTTCCAGCCGGGAGACAATTGAAAAATGAAACTTAGTAAAACAAGAAACAGGCCGATGAAGAAACAATAAATAGCCGCTATCAACGGCATATCGATAAGAATACCTCCGATAAGAGCCGCTAACAGATAGATAAAAGGATACTTATAATTGAAAGTTACACCTGCATAAAATAATTGAAAATTTTTCTTGTATAAATTACGGAAAAATTTTCAATTATCCAATATTTTGAGCGGTTTATTTGGGAAGAATTACCCGATAAGCAGGTTTGAATTTTCCGGTACTGATATTATTCAGCTTATTTTTCAGAATTCTCTTTTTTAAAGCAGACAGATGATCTGTAAACAGAATACCTTCCAGGTGATCATATTCGTGTTGGATGATCCAGGCTTTAATACCGCAAAACTCCTCTTCGTGTTCTTGTCCTTGCTCGTCCATATAGCTGATTCGTATACAGTCGGGTCGTTTGACGTCTTCGTGGATGCCGGGGATACTGATACATCCTTCGTTGCGGCTGATTTCATCTCCCCAACGTTCGAGGATATGCGCATTGATAAAGGCTTTTCTGAAACCTTTACAATCAGGATCCATTTCTTCGAAAGCATTTGCATCGACAACGAATATACGGATATTTCGTCCGACTTGCGGAGCTGCCAGGCCGACTCCGTCTGCTTCGTCCATCGTTTGAAAAAGATCCCGGATGAATTTATCCAGTTCGGGGTATTCGGGGGTGATATCTTCTGAAATTTTACGTAAGATCGGGTGTCCGTAGACTACTATAGGTAAAAACATATATGTAAAGCTTTTAAATTTTTAAATTCCGTTGTTGTTCCATGTAAGAAGTCAGGATAATGGTTGCACTCATCGTGTCGATTAAAGCTTTATCCTGACGTGTCTTTTTTTTGGCACCTCCTTCTAAGAGGGCTTTATGAGCCAGAACAGAAGTAAAGCGTTCGTCATACATGACTATGGGGATATGCGGGAATCTGCGTTTCAAACCACTCAGGAAAGGCTTGATATAGGTCATACTTTCCGAGTCGCTGTTATCCATCTGTTTGGGGTGACCGACAACAAAAAGATCTACTTTTTCATGGGATAAATATGCTTCCAGAAATCGGAATATCTCTTGAGATAAAACGGTTTGCAAGCCTGTTGCTATAATTCCGCAAGGATCGCTCACTGCTAAACCGACTCTTTTTTTCCCGTAATCGATGGCCAGTATTCTTCCCACGTTCCTATTTATTTACGATAACAAAGATATCTTCGTTTTTATTTTTCATAAGGTATTGTTCTCTGGCAAATTTCTCGAGATTATCTTTATTACTCAATAATTCCTTCATTTTCCGGTTATCTTCTTCTATCTTATTCTGGTAGTAAGCTTTTTCTTTTTTCAAAGTGGCGATTTTTCCTCGCAATTGCATTTTACCTACCAGGCTGTTCCGGTCAAAAAAAGCAAGCCACACCAAAAAAATAAGCAGGGTAATGGTATATTTGTTCATTAATCTGCTCACCCAAACGCTGTTACTCGTGTTTTTATCCTTTTCTTGCATAGTTTTGCAAAGATAAGAAAAAACGATCAAAGTTCCGATTTTGCGCCGCATAATTATAAAAATCCACGGAATAATTATACCTGTTGTTGATTATCAAACGTTTGCAGTTGCTGAAAATCGTCATTTTGCTATTTTTCGAACAGCTTATTTTCCTAAATTTGTAGAGGAGGATGTGCTCCTGAAAGTAAAGAATATGAATCTGTCGTCTGGTTTTAGTTAAGAAATAAAATGAGAACGATGAAATTAGAAACAATTTAAAAGGAAATATATGGAAGAAAAGAAATTAGCTGTGATTGCTTTGGGGGGAAATGCCATACTGAGAGGCAATCAGAAAGGTACTGTCGAAGAACAGAACCAAAATATCCGGGAGACTTTGGAGAATCTGATTTATCTGGTTCGTGAAGGGTATAATCTGATTATTACTCACGGAAACGGTCCTCAGGTAGGAAATATCCTGATGAGTGACGATGCCGGAGTAAAAATGTATGGGTTACCTCCCATGACATTGGATATGTGTGTGGCTTATTCACAAGGTGAGATCGGCTATATGATCGAGAGAAATTTGCGGAATATACTCCGGGAACACGGACTTACCCGGCATGTTGTTTCTATGATTTCTCAGGTTGTTGTCGACGAGCACGATCCGGCATTACAGAATCCGACTAAACGGGTTGGTAGAATTTATACCCGCGAAGAAGCAGATAAATTGGCTGCAGAACATGGATGGATTTTTAAAGAAGAGATTAAAGTAGAAGGAGGGTGGAGAAGAGTAGTACCGTCTCCTGCCCCTATCGATTTTAAAAATGCTGCTTTGGTGGAACGGATGGCTCGTTCGGGAAGTATTGTGATCACCGGTGGAGGTGGCGGTATCCCTGTATATGTGGATGGGGAAGGAATGTTGCAGCCGCTCGAAGGAGTGATCGATAAGGATTTGGCTTCGGCAATGATCGGAGCAAGGGTGAAAGCCGATGAGTTGTATATTCTGACCGATGTCCCTTATATTTATAAAGATTTCCGTAAACCGACCCAAGAGGTTTTGGAGTTCCTCGATTATGCCGATGCGATGAAATATCTGGAAGCCGGGACTTTCGGAGAAGGAAGTATGGCACCGAAGATCCGGGCTTGTCTTTCTTTTGTCGAGAAAGGTGGACAGAAAGCGGTAATCACCGAAGCTACCAAGCTGGAAGACCGTCGTTACGGTTCTAAAATTACCATGCATTACGATTAAGAATAGGTGTACGAAATTAGTGTTAGAATTAGTTTATTTTTTATACTTTTGTCCATTACCAGGATTTTGGAATCTGAAATTTACAATTTAAAATAAAGAAGATTATGGCTTTTAATTTAAGAAACAGGAATTTTCTGAAGTTGTTGGACTTCACCCCCGCAGAGATTAAATACATGTTGGATCTGGCTGCCGATCTGAAAAGAGCAAAATATGCCGGAACTGAACAGCCCCGTTTGAAAGGTAAAAATATCGCTTTAATATTTGAAAAGACTTCAACCCGTACCCGTTGTGCTTTTGAAGTGGCTGCCTATGATCAGGGTGCTCATGCCACCTATCTGGGACCTACCGGATCGCAGATAGGTGTGAAAGAATCGATGAAAGATACGGCCCGTGTACTCGGGAGAATGTACGATGGTATCGAATATCGTGGATTTGCTCAGGATGTTGTTGAAGAATTGGCTAAATATGCCGGTGTACCTGTTTGGAACGGTTTGACCAATGAATTCCATCCGACTCAGATCCTGGCTGACTTCCTGACTATGTCGGAACATACCGATAAACCCCTGAACAAAGTAACTTTTGCTTATTTGGGAGATGCTCGTTTCAATATGGGTAATTCTTTGATGGTCGGTGGTGCTAAAATGGGTATGGATGTTCGGATTGTTGCACCTAAAGCTTTACAACCGGCTGCCGAATTGATCGCTACTTGCCAGGAGATTGCAAAGGAAACGGGTGCAACGGTGACTGTAACCGATGATGTAGAAGCCGGAGTGAAAGGATGTGATTTCTTATATACCGATGTATGGGTATCTATGGGAGAACCTGCCGAAGTATGGGCAGAACGGATTAAATTGTTGATGCCTTATCAGGTGAATGCAAAAGTGATGGAAATGACAGGAAATAAGAATTGTAAATTTATGCACTGTCTGCCCGCTTACCATAATCTGGAAACTCAGGTAGGTCGTGATGTACATAAACAATTCGGCCTGAACGGTATCGAAGTGACGGAAGATGTATTCGAATCTCCGAATTCTATCGTATTCGATGAAGCTGAAAACCGTATGCATACGATTAAAGCTGTGATGGTTGCCACTCTGGGTGACTAAAATGAGTTCTCGGCAAAAGAAATGTGTCAGGTTTTCCCTGGCACGTTTTTTTGTTTTCAGTAACCGAAGGTTAACTTATCTTATTGGTCCTGCTATTTCTTTTTGGAATTTATAGATAGCAAAAGTATTGACAGGAATGGTTTGCTGCAGCGTTTTGCCGGAAAATTGAATCGGAAATTCGTCCGGTTGGATCAAATTGGGCTGCTCCAGGGTGTTTTCTAGTCTCGGTTCATTGGACCGGAGTTGGATGCAAGTTCCGTTTGTCAGTCTTTCCTGGGGGGTCAATCCGTCGAAATTGAATGCCAGCTTCTGAGGTTGCCCGGAAGTATTGACTACCTTCACAATAATTTCCCGGGTATCGTTATCCCAAACCGCGCTGGCAAAGAGGCCGTACTGATCGTCATTGCCGGCAACAGGCTTTTGATTCATCGTTAGGGGGAGTACCTGATTACCTTTATTTCTCGAAAATAGTTGTTGTACATAATAACTACTAGTGCGTACGGCATGTAGATTGTCGAACCAAATCATATCCGGTCGCCATTGCCATCCCTCTGTACGGGCAAAGAGAGGTGGTGCATAAGTGGCCATGTGGATTACGTCGGCGTTCCGTTCCATTCCCGTCATAAAGGCTGTTTCCAAAAGTGCTGCATTGAAATGATTCCATTTTTTCCCCTGACCATGACAAGCATACTCTCCTGCTAAAACTTTAGGACCTTTACGGTCATATCGATCATACCGGTTACCTTGGGATAAAAACCAGCTTTCCGGTCTGTAAAAATATTCGTTGACCAGGTCTACTTGTAGGCGTTTTATTTCCGGCCATAGATAGTCGAATTGATCTCCTTCGGAATTCGGACCCGAACTGCCGATAATCTGAATTTCCGGATAGGTATTCCGGATGGTCCATTTCTGCCCGTATTTTGCCCCAGGTTGTACTCGGAGTCGGAGTACCGTTAGCGAACTCGATCAAATCCAAAGCATTCTGAATATAAGGAGCGAGATCGTCGGGAGCTATGTGAGCAGAAGCATCGTTATTCTGGAACTGGCAAGCCGGGCCATAGCTTAAAACCGGAAGTGGTGTCGCTCCGATTTCTTCGGCTAATTGGAAAAACTCAAAAAATCCCCAACCGTAACTTTGGTAATTTACAGCTTCTTTCCCGTCAGGTATACGTGTCCAGACGCTGAAGCGGTATTGTTCTCCTTTTTTTACACCGATACCGAAATAACCTTCATTTTCCAGGCTTGTCCATTTATGGGGATAACCGGAGGGAGAGAGGCGAACATAATGAGGGTTGTATTCGAACGGACCGTCATTCTTTACTTCTAGCTTTCCGAATGTTTGCCAGCCCATCAAAGATTAAGGGAATTCGAAAGAGCGGTTTTTGATTAATTCTGCATACAATCCTCCGTCTGCACCATAATTGATGTCTTCAAAAAAGAGACCGTACATGGTAAGCTGAATGGGAGCTCCCGGTTTGTTGGTCGAAATGTTCATTTCGTGGATTTGACTTTGTACCAATAGGTGGGCGGACAAAAATAAGCCTGTAAATAATCTGTTGAGTTTTATCATTGTTTGGCAAATTTTGAATTTTATGTAATAATACATTCAAAAATTTATTTTTTAGGTAGAAAAATACTTGTAAAAGGTCAGTGTATAGCTAAACATTATAAAAACGTAATTTCAACACTTATGTTTGTTGTGCTGAGGGAGAAGGGATAATCAGCATAATTTTAAATCGATGAATTGGGGGAAATGTATAATTTTAGGTATATTGCAGACATAAATGTAAGGCAATAACCTTTGAAATTGACTTGAGCAAAAGCAAGTTGATAGGGGGTGGATAATTTTTTAGAAAGATGAGGAACGTTTGTATTTTTTTGCTTATGGTATGCAGTCTATACGCTTGCGAAGAGGGATGCGGAAATAAGGAAGTGAATGCAGATCTGACGATATCTTTTCCCCCTTCTGTTAACACACCTATCCTGGAATATATCGATACTGTAAAATACTTGAAATTGGAAGATAAAGACGAAGCTTTACTGGCTTATGTAAATAAAATGGTTTGCAGGGAAGATAAGATCTATCTGGGGGATTTTTCCAATCACAAAATAGTTGTCTATGATACAATAGGAAGGTTTCAGTATGTGATCGACCGGCAGGGGCGTGGCAGTGGAGAGTATCTTCAGATCAAAAGTTTTGCCGTCGACGACTCCTGTCTTTATGTGTTAGATACTTTTCTGCCCGGTCTTCATGTTTTTGACAACCGGACGGGGGCCTATGTTGCCAAGAAAAGAATGGCTTTTATTGCTTGGGATTTCGAGACTTTGAGCCGGGGACGGATGATTTTTACTTTTTGTTTTTTCAAAGATGGGCATTTACCCCCCTCTCAACCTTCTTATCGTCTTTTGATTACGGACAACGATCTGAATATTATTCAACGCCTGTTGCCTTTTGAGGAAGAAGGCGATCCTATAGGAAAAGAGGTCTATTTTACTTCAAACGACCGGGAGGTGGTTTTTAATTGGTGTATGAACGATTCGTTCGTTACACTGGATAAAGCAAATCCGGATAGTCTGAGAAGAATCCGGATCGATTTCGGTGTGAATCAGATTCCGGAATCTTACCGCGGGGACTATGACTTGATAATCGGAGGTTCTTGTAACTATATATACGAAACTCCGGTTGTTGACGGAGACTATATCGCAATGGAAGTAAGGAAAAAAGATTTGGACGAATGTTATCTTTTTCATGTACCGTCCGGGCAGTTGCTTGCAAATCCTTCCGAAGTTTCCTCTCCTTATATGGCTTTTCCGGATTGCTGTGATACTCAGGGACATTTTATCGAAGCGATCGTCAATAAAGAGTTTTACGACGAGCACGTCGAATCCGGTTTTCCCCGGGCTGATGCAGAGTTCGAAAAACATTTGGAGGATGGGATGGCTTTGTTAATTTATAAAATGAAAAAGTAACTCGGGGTGCTAGAAATACTCCGCGGTTAAGCTTAAAAATATTAAACTGTCATCGAGACTTTAGGGTAATCCTTTATAACCATAGTGTCCATGCGTTTACAGATTTTGCGGGTAGGTATACCGTTTGTTTGTCTCCGGTACGAGGATATATTTTCGACATCATTTTATTTGTTTTTTAATAGTGTTTCTTTTCAGATAGACGATGGATTGTAAGGCCAATAAAATTACAAAAAGATATTCAGCCGTTAAGTATAGCGTTAGTGTGGTATTTGTACTGTTATTTAATCCATACAGATAAATTAGGTATATGCCTGTTGCGGTGGCCTGAAATATAAAAGTGGTCTTTGTTTTTCCGGTACCACCGACTGCATTGAGGTAAACATAACCGGGTAAAGCAAATGAATAATTCAGCAATGTGACAACCAAAGGTGCAACAGCCGATTGTATCAATGATTCATCGGTTGTATAGATTCCGATAATCGATCGGTGGCAGATCAGGACAATGCCAATCAAGGGGATACCGATGGAATACCCCAATTTTAGAATTTTTCGGCAGATAGGGAAGAGATTTGCTTTTTCTCCTGCTCCTATGGAATTACTGACTAATGCTCCGGTGGTGACAGCGAAGGAATTAACGATGACAAAAAATAGAGCGGAGACACTTCTGGTGATATTAGAAACAGCTAATTCGGTTTTACCTAAATGTTCGATACCTACAAAAAACAGGAACCAGGGGGCTACACTGATAAAAGCATGAGACATGCTCCATACCGATAATTTGAGTACTGCGATGAGTAATTGTCCATCATAGACTGTCCGTAAACCATATTTTATTTTGTCTGTTTTTATCCACATATAGATGCATAAGGTAATGAAAGACCCTCCTTCTGCCAGTGAAGAGGCGATAGCCGCTCCGGATATGCCTAAATGCTGCATGAATATCAGGAAGTAGTTGAGAGGAATATTGATTCCTATTGCAACGATAGCTGCTCCTGATAGAGCCCGGGTATACGTTATGCCGACAAGGAAGGAACGTATAGCTAAAAAAGGAAATGAAAACAATAATCCCAGGCTACGCCAATCCAGATATCGGATAATTGCCTGGTAAATTTCGGGAGAATTGATCGATCTTTTGAAAATGACTGGCGAAACGATATGTACCGTTAGGTAAAGAAAGAGGGCTAGCCCCATTAGAAAAAATAACCCTTGAAAAAATATTTTGCCTGTTTCTTGGTAATCTTGTTCTCCGTTTTTTCGGGCAATCATCACTTGCAATCCGATACTGAATCCGAACCCAAGCATATAAACGGCCAGATAATAAATTCCGGCAATGGCAGAAGCTCCTAATTCTATTTCTCCGACATGGCCTAAAAAGACTGCATCTGTAATATTGATCAGCTGTTCCATTAAAATGCTCATCATCACCGGAAAGTTGATGAGCCAGATTTGTTTATAGGTATAATTCATCGCTCAACTGTAAATAGTGCGGTCTGACTTGCTGTACACAAGCAGTTGCCTCAGTTCGTAAATTCATAAATAAAAGGATATAAAACTCAGGACAAATTTTTGGAAATATTTGTCTGATAGCTGAATAGCTTTATCATGTGGAGCTATTCGTCGAGCGTAGCTATATACAGAGTTTCATTGGAAGTGAATACTTTTTGTTAAGCGATTGCAGGACAAAAGTATAGAAAATAATTCTGTTTCGATGATCGTGTTTCCAACTTTTTTAGAATCAAGATTGTTTTATTAAAAATGAATAGATTTGCAAAGATGGAAAAACAAGGAAAATACACACTTTTTGAGATAGTGTTTCCAAAAGTGTGTAAATCCCAGTTTTATTATTTTTGCAATGGAAACTTCAAAAATGACAAATTATGGAATTTACACATGAACAAATCTCGGAAATAATTTCGGAAATCACAAATGGCGAATCTGGTCTTCAAGGTCTGGTGAAACAAGGTTTGGAAAGTCTGATGCTTTCCGAGCGTCGTGTTCACAATGAAAGCGCATCTGATGTAAGTAATGGCTTTCGCGATCGTCGTGTATGTCACGGAGGCAAAGTCTTTGAACTTCGCGTTCCGCGCAGCCGTAACAGCAACTTTTATCCCATGCTTCTTGGTGTGCTTAAAGATCAGGAAGAAGAAGCTCAGAAACTGGTAAGTAGCCTTTATTGCAGCGGTCTAACCACCGAACAGGTCGGTAAGATTTATGAACAGTTTTACGGTAAACATTACAGTAAAAGCCAGGTAAGCCGGCTTCTGAACACGGCGCGTGAAGATGTAAACGCGTGGCTCAGTCGTAAGCTGGAACATCGTTATCCGATTCTTTACATCGATGCCACTTATGTCCTCACGCGCCGCGATGATTGCGTGAGCAATGAAGCCTACTACACTGTTTTAGGGGTAAAGGAAGACCGGACAAGGGAAGTTTTGACCGTGGTAAACTTCCCCACCGAAAGCGCCACGAACTGGAAAGACGTATTTGAAGATCTGAAAGAAAGAGGCGTGGCTGTTGTCGATTTGCTGGTATGTGATGGTCTAAGCGGGATTGAAAACACCCTGGCTGACACTTTTCCGAAAGCCGACCTGCAACTGTGTACCGTTCACCTGAAAAGGAACATCGCGGGTAAAGTCAAGCCAAGGGACAAGAAACAGGTCATGGAAGAACTTAAACAGATCTGCTCTCCGGACCAATGGGACATTACACCAGAAAAGGCATTTGAGAAGTTTAAAGAGTTCATTCAAAGATGGCAGAAGAGTTACCCGCCTCTGAAAAGATACCTGCATGAAAGGTACAGGTTCTACTTCACCTATTTTAAATATGAAAGAGAAATAAGAAGTATGATTTACACGACAAACTGGATCGAAAGGCTGAACAAGGATTATAAAAGGGTGATTAACATGAGAGGTGCCATGCCGAACCCAAAGGCCGTCATTCTACTAATGGGAACCGTCGCTCAGAATGCAGATATTTATAAATACCCCATTTATAATTTTTTAGAATCAACATTATTTTATTAAAAATCGATAGATTTGCAAAGATGAAAAAAGAAGGGCAATACACACTTTTGGAAACACTATCCTTTTTGAAACACTATCTGCACTATCTGGGAACTACCGGATTCGGGTACTTTCGCTTGGGTGAGTGGAAAAAGAAAAAGTCCCAAAGTATTAAACCTCAGGACTTTTCTTGTTTTTCCTCTTTATCAAGCGGTGCGGACGGGACTCGAACCCGCGACCCCAGGCGTGACAGGCCTGTATTCTAACCAGCTGAACTACCGCACCAAAATTATTTTCATCATTTCAAAAAAGCGGTGCGGACGGGACTCGAACCCGCGACCCCAGGCGTGACAGGCCTGTATTCTAACCAGCTGAACTACCGCACCTTTTTTCATTTATGCATCAAACAACCACTGTTGTTCTCAATTGCGAGTGCAAATGTAGGACGTTTTTTTGAATCTGCAAATATTTTATCAAAAAAAGAGAAGAAATTTTGTAGAAATTATTTTGTAGCTGTAATAAGAAATTCAGAATGAGAAGGTTGAAGAGAACAATGAGAGATGGAAAATAAATCTTGGGAAAAAATGTGCTTTTTTGACTTTTTCATTAACTTTGGCCTTAGTTAAAACAAATAATAAACTGGATTTGTTTTCAGGTTAGTCCGGTGACAGACTAATGTGTAAATATTTAAAATTATTAAATCTAAATCATTAATAATGAACGTACCAGCAGAATTAAAGTACACCAAAGAACACGAATGGATTCGTGTAGAAGGTGAGGAAGCAGTTGTAGGAATCACAGATTATGCTCAAAGTCAATTGGGCGATATCGTTTTCGTTGAATGTGAAACAGTCGGAGATGCATTGGAAGCAGGTGAAACTTTCGGTACCGTTGAGGCTGTGAAAACTGTTTCTGATCTTTATTTACCGGTGGCAGGGGAAGTGCTCGAATTTAATGAAGAGCTCGAAGGTGAACCTGAATTAGTGAATAAGGATCCGTATGGAAAAGGATGGATTGTAAAAATTAAAATCAGTGATGAGACTGAACTGGATGGGCTGTTGAATGCTGATGCATACAAAGCGATAATTTAAGTCCTTGGAATGAGATAATTAAGGCTGTATTACGTGTAAGTAATACAGCTTTTTTATGTATATTAGGCGGACTAACTGATTTTTTATAATTTTGAATTTCTATTGAAATGAAATCTAAAATTTAAAGATATGACTTTGATAAAATCAATTTCGGGTATCCGGGGAACTGTCGGTGGTTGTCCCGGAGATAATCTTACCCCGCTGGATATCGTGAAGTTTGTTTCTGCCTATGCAACCTGGCTGAAGACAGGTGCCGGGAAAAAAAAGGCTAAAATAGTTCTGGGTAGGGATGCCCGGGTGTCGGGCGATATGTATGCCAAATTGGTGGCTGCAACATTGACGGGTTTGGGACACGATGTGGTCAATATCGGTTTAGCCACGACGCCGACAACAGAGATTGCTGTGACTGCTGAGAAAGCGGATGGAGGTATCATTCTGACAGCCAGTCATAATCCAAAGCAATGGAATGCGCTGAAATTATTGAATAGCCGGGGAGAATTTTTATCGGCAGCCGATGGGGAACAAGTCTTGAAATTGGCGGCAAAAGAAGAGTTCGAGTATGCTGAGGTGGATGAGTTGGGTACTGTTGTAGAAAAGGATTATACCCCATATCATATCAATCAGGTGCTGGCGTTAAAATTAGTGAATCGGGATGCGATAGCTCAGGCTGATCTTAAAATTGTCGTGGATGCGGTAAATTCGGTAGGAGGTGTTGTCATTCCGGCTTTATTGCGGGCCTTGGGGGTAAAAGAGATCATTGAATTGAACTGTGAGCCTACCGGACATTTTGCTCATAATCCGGAACCGATTCCTGAAAACCTGACTCAGATTGCTGCTAAAATGAAAGAATCCCGTGCAGACCTGGGAATCGTGGTCGATCCGGATGTCGATCGGCTGGCTTTGATCTCCGAGAACGGTGAAATGTTCGGTGAAGAGTATACCTTAGTGGCAGTAGCTGATTACGTATTGAAACACACCCCAGGGAATACCGTGTCTAATTTATCTTCCTCCAGGGCTTTGAAAGATGTGACAGAAGCTTACGGACAACAATATCATGCTGCGGCAGTGGGAGAAGTGAATGTGGTTGCCGAGATGAAACGAACGCATTCGGTGATCGGTGGAGAAGGGAATGGTGGTGTGATCTACCCGGAAAGTCATTACGGGCGGGATGCTTTGGTCGGAGTTGGATTATTCTTGTCCCATTACGTTGCCCAGAGTAAGAAGATGACCGAATTGAAAAGTACCTATCCGCCATATTTTATCTCGAAGAATAAGATGACCCTTTCCCCCGATATGGATGTAGATAAAATTCTGGAAGGGCTGAAAGAGAGATATGCCACAGAAAAAGTGACAGATATCGACGGGGTAAAAATCGATTTTGCACAAGGATGGGTGCATTTACGGAAATCGAATACTGAACCGATCATCCGTATTTACTCGGAAGCTAAAGACGAGGCTGCTGCCAATCAACTGGCTGAGGAAGTGATTGCTGCAGCTAAAAGTACGCTTTAGAACGTGAGAAATTGAACTGTAAGCTGTGACCGTAAGGCTTATTTATCGTTTCCCGGTTTTATCCGGGAAACGATAGGCTGTATATTATTCGACATATAATACCAAGCCTTTCAGGTATTCGCCTTCCGGGTGGTATATGCTTACCGGATGATCTGCCGGTTGGGTTAACTGGTGGAGGATACGTACTTTCCTTCCTGTGTTGGCTGCTGCTGTGAATACGGTCTGACGGAACAGTTCCTTAGTCATGACTTGTGAGCAGGAGAAGGTGAAAATGATCCCACCGGGTTTGACGACTTCAATGCCTTTCCGGTTCAGTTTTTTATATCCCTGGATGGCATTGTTGAGTACATTCTGATGTTTCGCGAATGCCGGAGGGTCTAGAATGATCAAGTCGTATTTATTGTGAGATTGTTCCAGAAATCTGAAAGCTTCTTCTGCAAATGCTTCATGCCGCCTGTCTCCGGGAAAATTGAGTGCTACGTTTTGTTTGGCCAATTCGATCGCCCGGGTGGAGACATCTACGGAATGTACTGATCGGGCACCTCCCCGCATGGCATAAAAAGAGAAACCTCCGGTGTAACAAAACATGTTTAAGACCTGTTTATTACCGGCATATTTTTCGAGCAGATGTCGGTTTTCCCGTTGGTCGATAAAAAAACCGGTTTTCTGGCCTTCTAACCAGTCGACATTGAATTTTAACCCATTTTCCTGTGCTACAAAATGATCCGCTTTCCCATATAAATAACCGTTATGTGGATCGATCGCCGCTTTGTAGGGAAGGGTAGATTCCGATTTGTCGTAAATGGCGGTTAATCTGTCTCCTAAAGTTTCGAGTAGGGCCCGGGTGATATTTCCCCGTTCCAGGTACATACCTACGGAGTGGAATTGAACGACAGCAACACCGGCATAATAATCGACGACTAATCCGGGAAGATTGTCGCCTTCTCCATGGATCAACCGGAAAGTATCGTTGTCTGCTCTGTCGGTCAAACCGATAGCTCGGCGCATGTGATAGGCTGCTGTAATTCGTTGTAGCCAAAAAGAATAACCGATTTCTTCATCTTCAAAAGTGAGAATTCGGACTGCGATAGAACCGATCTGGTAATGCCCTGTCGCCAGATATTGATTGTCCGAACTATAGACTCTGACCAGGTCTCCTTCCTGTAATTTCCCCTCTGTTTTGGCGATTGCCCCTGAGAATATCCAAGGATGATAACGAAATACCGAACGGTCTTTTCCTGGTTTTAGTATGATTTTATTCATGAGATGAAGCATAACTGATTACTGGACTGCAAAAATAGATAAAAAACTTTGATCTGTTTCTTTAAAAGTCGATATTATAACCCTAAAACGAACGATTGCGTAATACACAAAGAATATTTGAGAGATAGTTTCTTGTTTTTGTTGGAAAAGTTCTTAAAAATTCATAAATTGCGAATATTGTCGGGGTATGTAATTTTGAGCTGAAGTGCCCCCTAAGAAGTTTAATACGATAAATACAAATAGATGAGACTTAAAGTATTGGGTTCTGCTGAAGATGCTTTGCGTGCAATGACAGAACAATTGATAGAAAAAATGAATATGCGGGGAATCTCTCCGTTCCATTTAGCATTGTCGGGTGCCGGTACGGCCCAACAAATGTTCGGGCTTTGGATTCGGGAATACCGGGAGAAGATAAAATGGGAGCAATTGAGGTTTTATTGGGTGGATGAGCGATGTGTTTCTCCTGATGATGAGGAGAGTAATTTCAAACATGCGGATGAATTGTTGTTCCGGCCTTTGGATATTCCACATGCCCATGTCCATCGTATTCATGGCGAACGGGAGCCTGAAGTAGAGGCCGAACATTATTCGGAATTGGTGAAATGGGAACTACCCGGATATGCCTCTTGTCCTCGTTTTGACGCAATCATTCTGGGAATTGGAGAGGATGGACATACTGCTTCTATTTTTCCTTCAACGCCGGAATTACTAACGGCAAAATGTTGCTATAAAGTATCCCAACATCCGGAAAGTGGACAGAAAAGAATTACAATGACAGGTAGTTTGATATTGAATGCGAAACTACTTCTTATCCCTGTATTGGGAAATGCAAAGACAAGCATTTTACAAAGAGTGATCAATGCAGAAGAAAACTCGGTCCTCCCTGCGGCTTATATTATCAATCATGCGCCGGAAGCGATGATCTTTACAGATTTGCAAGTAAGTCTGGAGTAAAAAAAGCATTTTGTATTCTGAAAGTCATATACCTCGGGTCAGGATACCGATGGGGTGGAGATATTGATATCTTCAAAACGATAGACTATCGTATGTATTTATCTGCCGGAGGTATATGTGCTGACTTTTAAAAGAATACAAAATGCTCTTTTATTTAACATTCAAGCATTTCTTTGGCTTTTTCCAGGATCGTAGTATCGTCTAATTTTACTATGCCCCCATTCGGACCTTGCTCGATATGTAAACCGACAGCCTTGCCCTCATCATAATGGTCTCCACCGAAATAATTACGTACTGTTTCTACGTCGAGTCCCAGTTCGTCCGCAATTTTTTGCATACTCCCTGAGGGCAACATGTCTTTGATTTGTCTCAACTCATTGAAGGTAATCATTGTAGTCATATCTCAAAAGTTTTATGGTTTATCAGTGGAATAAATATAGGACTAAATCTCTGAATAAACAAGTAAAACGTTTGCGAATTTCACATAAAAAAATTAATAAAATCAATTATTTGTGTAATCTATTGATATTAAGTGTATTTCTGTAATACTCAGAATGTCTGTGAAAATTGTTTCCTTACCGGATAACTTTTTGTACTTTTGTAGAGAAAAAACAGGATCGGTCGGATCTTATCCGGCCGATGAATTGAATTTCTAATGCATTGTATACATGACTTTTAATGAATTGAATATTAGCAAACAGATCTTGATGGCTTTGGAAGATGCCGGATTTGAACAACCGACACCGATTCAGGAACGGGCTTTCCCTGTCATTCGTTCCGGAAAGGATGTGATTGGAATAGCCCAGACGGGGACCGGTAAAACTTTGGCTTATCTGATTCCTTTGCTGATGAAACTTCATTATGCGCAGGGAAATTACCCACGTGCATTAGTGATTGTACCTACCCGTGAGTTAGTGGTGCAGGTATGTGAGAGTGTAGAGTTGCTGACGGAGTATATGGATATCCGTTGTGTCGGCATTTACGGAGGAACGAATATCCGGACACAGCAAGCTGCGGTATACGAGGGAGTCGATTTGTTGGTAACGACTCCGGGACGTTTTATGGATATTTATATGAATGGCATTATCCGTACCCCTCAGATTAAGACTGTGGTTGTCGATGAGGCTGACCGATTGATGGATATGGGGTTTATGCCTCAGCTCAGAAGTATTCTTGAGGTAGTACCCGAGAAGCATCAGACTTTACTGTTTTCCGCGACCTTTTCAACTACAATTGCTGAATTGGCAGCAGAATTTTTGGCTCCGGAACCGGTCCGGATAGAGACAGGTAACCCGACGACTCCGGTAGAATTGGTTACCCAGCTGCGCTATGATCTTCCTAATATTCAGACTAAAATCAACTTATTGAAGTTACTTCTCACGGATAAAGAAGAATTTCGCAGGGTCATGATATTTACCGAAACAAAGAAAAATGCCGATCGGATTGTGGAGAGACTGGGCGACCACTGGAAGGGGGAACTGAGTGTACTGCATTCGAATAAGGCCCAGAATTCCCGATTAAATGCTTTGAAAGCATTTAAAGAAGGAAAGACTCGGATCATGGTTTCTTCAGATGTTGCGGCACGTGGAATCGATGTGCAGGATGTCAGCCATGTCATCAATTTCGATATACCTTCTATTCCTGAGGAGTATATCCACCGCATCGGACGTACTGCCCGTGCCGGAAAGGAAGGAACGGCTATCAGCTTCGTGACGGAAAAAGAAGAGCCGAAATTCGAAGAAATCGAAAAGCTGATCGGGCAGCAGGTCGAATGGGCTGCCTTACCGGAAAATCTGGTGATCTCAGATGTCTTACTTGACGACGAAAAAGTACAGACTTCGAATATTGTCTATCAAAAAGGTAAACCGAAAGGTGGTGGAGCTTTCCATGCCAAATCAGCCAAAAATAGTAAAACGCCCCAAAAAGTACGTAAAGACCGAACCAAAGAGGGAAGACGGAAAAAGTAGGAAAGGCTGAAAGCAATAAAGCTAAATGCTATAGGCTAAAAGCTGAAAAAATAATTTTAACTTTGCGTCATAGCCTCTAGTCTTTAGCTTCTAGCCTCTAGCCTTTAGCCTCTAGTTTTATCACTTTTATTGTATTTCTGCCTTGACGATTTTTAAAATCTGATCTCCTTTCAGGTCCGACGAAATATAATGCTCTAAAATTTTTCGGGCCAGATCGCTGGCTGTTGCTTGGGGAGGACAGGAGGTGGCTGCACTATTGATCAGCGTAATGATATTATCCTTGAAATTGACCGTGACCTCCCAGGCATTTTCGCTTAAATAAAGCTGCTGGGAAAGATTATATTCAAATTCTTTCCGAATTTCGTTGATCAGTAATAATTGATATTCCTGATAAGGAAGAGAGGGAGAAAGGGTACGGGGGATAAACGAATCCGGCTTTATTCTTTCAATAAATAGAATAATCCTTTCATAAGCTAATAATTTCAGATTAAATAGCGTTTGTGAAGTAGACGACGTATTCGCTTGCTTTTCCTGAGTAGTTTGCTGTACCTGTTTATTTACCAGAATTTCTAGTAAAGCAACAGCCTTCCTGACCAAGGGATACAGTAAAATAACAAATAAGACAAGGGGAATCAAAAAGTAAGTGGTGATGTTCATCGTCTTTATTTTTTGCAAATATAAAAGATATAGCTTGTTTTTAAAAATTTCTTATCGGCTGTTTTGAAAATAACTATTGAAGTAGTTGTATAATTATTTTTATAGTTGTGCGTTTGTGTAACGATACTTGGATGGGATAACTAAAAATGAGTGAATAATGAATAAAATGGAGGAATTAACGAAGGCAGAATTACAAATCATACAAATCCTTTGGAATATCGGTAAGACTTATTAATATTATCCTTTGGTCAATCGGGAGGATTATATGGAACGGTATATGAATAGTGTGGTCAATAATTTTTTTAGTGGTTCGGTGAAAGTTGTAGTATCTTTTTTGTTCAAAACTTGTCATTTCTAAATTATTTTATATTTTTGCAATCGTATGCAACGCAGTGGAAACATATTGCCTTTAAACCGGCTTTTTCTGAATATTAAAAAGCGCGATGAGTTTAATTTCTGAAACTCATTTATTCTTGTTGTTCTATATTTTCTGTTTAAAAGGTCCTGAGGTGAGGATGTCTGTAAAGAGTTATAGATAACTTTCCGGTTTTGTTTTGTTATTTTTTGTTTAAAACTTAATTTATATTGTTATGGAATTACCATTTTCAGAATCATTTCGGATTAAGATGGTGGAAACCATCCGTAAAAGTACACGTGAAGAACGTGAACAATGGATTAAAGAGGCTAAATACAATCTTTTTAACCTGAAAAGCGACCAGGTATTCATCGATCTGCTGACCGATTCGGGTACCGGGGCTATGAGCGATAAACAATGGGCTGAGCTGATGTTGGGAGACGAAAGCTATGCCGGAGCCCGTTCTTATTATAAGATGAAGAATGCTATCAAGGAAATTCTGGGATTCGATTATTTCTTACCGACTCACCAGGGACGTGCTGCGGAGAATGTTTTATATTCTACCATTATCAAAGAAGGAGATGTGTTGCCGGGCAATTCCCATTTCGATACCACGAAAGGACATATTGAATTCCGGAAAGCTTTGGCTATCGATTGTACCATCGATGAAGCAGCTGATACGCAGTTGGAAATTCCGTTTAAAGGCAACATGGATCCTGCCAAGCTGGAGGAAGTACTGAAAAAATATCCCAAAGAAAAGATCCCTGCAGTCGTATTGACCGTTACGAATAATACCGCCGGAGGTCAGCCCGTATCTATGCAGAATATTCGGGAAGTATCTGCCCTTTGTAAAAAGTACGGAGTGAACCTGCAGATCGATTCTGCCCGTTTTGCAGAGAATGCTTATTTCATTAAAACAAGGGAAAAAGGGTATGAAAACAAATCCATCAAAGAGATTGTAAAAGAAATGTTTTCTTATGCCGATATCATGACCATGTCTTCGAAAAAAGATGCGATTGTAAATATGGGTGGATTTGTAGCATTCAAAAACGAAGAATTATGGAAAAAATGCCAGATGTTCTGTATCATGAACGAGGGGTTTATTACCTATGGCGGAATGTCGGGCCGGGATATGAATGCTTTGGCACAGGGATTGGATGAAGGTACTGAGTTCGAATACCTCGAAACCCGGATTAAACAGGTGGAATATTTGGGGGCGAAATTGGATGAATACGGAATACCTTATCAGCGTCCTGCCGGTGGACATGCGATTTTTGTGGATGCCAAGAAAGTACTTACTCATGTACCGAAAGAAGAATTTATCGCTCAGACGTTAGGAGTAGAGTTGTATCTTGAAGCCGGAATACGTGGTGTGGAGATCGGTTCGATATTGGCCGACCGGGATCCGGTAACCCGCGAAAACCGTTATCCCCGCCTGGAATTATTAAGGCTGGCTATTCCGCGCCGTACTTATACCAATAATCATATGGATGTAATAGCTGCTGCACTGAAAAATGTATATGATCGCCGCGAATCCATTACCCGTGGTTATGTAATTACGAAAGAATTTCCGATCATGCGCCACTTTACTGTCGAATTGGAAAAGGCAAAATAATTAGATTAACAACGATCGTAAAAAGGCGCCCCGCAAGGCGCCTTTTATTTTACCGGCTTTAAGTGTAAAGCCGTAATTTATAAACTTCCGGTCAATAACTGATGAATCCACTTCTGAAGATTCCGGATTGTGAGGTGGGAACAAGAGTTCCGGAGAAAGTCAGGTTATTACCGTTCATCATCGGGTAAACCGTTGCATTGGCATAGTTACTGCCTGCACTCAGATTGACCACAACCTGGGCGGTTAAAGCGATTCCGTTCACATAGAAGGAATAAGTGATATTTCCATGTTTATCTGTATTGGTGGTGATTTGTGAAGGAGTACCCTGTACGGTGATTCCACCAAGACCGTTCGGACCGGCAATGCCGTTGAAAGCTAACTGTACATACACGGTATTGCCTTTAAATTGGATGAAGTTGGTATTGTCGGATACAGGTATAGCTGAACCTCTGGGGCCATAAAGTGTACTGGCCATTAATACCCAATTCCGGTCTTTCAAAGCATCTACAGCAGCGTTGAAAGCTTGTTGGTTAGCAACCTCACGGGCTTTCTTGCGAAGATCCCGCTTCACTTGTCGTTGTTGTTGTTTGGTTAGCTCCTGATAATGAGTCGGAGTTTGTGTTCCTTGTACCTGTGCTTCGCTATGGAAAGCGGGCAGCATAAATACAGATACCAGCAATAAAAATAATACTCGTTTCATAATAGGTCGTTTTTATTTAGTTGTTTTATATTATATCCGGTTATTCAGATTGTTATCATATATCACCGTTTATTAATTTCCCTCATATACGTGTTAATTTCTCCAATAGTTTTCAACCTGTATTTAAAAAAGTATAAAACTTCGTTTCTGTCATGTCAGTAAAAAAGAGTACTTTTGTCAGAAATAGCTGTTAGGAAAGGTTTTGCATATTTTATGCCATATTGGGAATGACGCTTCTAAAAAAATGATAAAATTGATTTTATAAAACGATAAATTCTGGCTATCATGGAAACTTCTGAGGTAATTTGCGCTGTATCGACGGCTCCCGGAATCGGAGCTATCGCAGTTTTGAGAATGTCCGGGACGGGTTGTATCGCTCTTACCGACCGGATTTTCGAGTCTCCATCCGGGAAAAAACTGACCGGCTCGAAAGCGAATACAGTGCATTTCGGCAGGATCCTTGAAGAAGGTTGTTTGTTGGATGAAGTCCTGGTGACTATTTTTCATGCACCTCATTCATTCACAGGGGAGGAGTCTGTAGAAATCGCTTGTCATGGCTCCTTGTATATCCAACAGCGTTTATTGCAGCTGTTGGTGAATCAGGGGGCCCGGCTGGCTACTCCCGGCGAATTTACGCAACGGGCTTTCCTGAACGGAAAAATGGATTTGTCGCAGGCAGAAGCGGTTGCAGACTTGATCGCCTCTTCTTCGGCTGCATCGCATCGGATGGCTCTGAAGCAAATGAAAGGTGGCTTTTCAGCTGAATTGATGAAATTGCGGGCCGAATTGTTACATATTACTTCCTTGCTTGAGTTGGAGCTGGATTTTTCAGAGGAAGATGTTGAATTTGCCGATCGTTCGGAATTGAGACGTATTGCCGGAAATATCGATGAATTACTGACCCGCTTGTGTAGATCTTTTTCTTTGGGAAATGTGATTAAAAATGGGGTACCTGTAGCTATTGTCGGCAATACGAATGTAGGAAAGAGTACCTTGTTGAATGCTTTGTTGCGTGAGGACCGGGCTATTGTGTCGGATATTGCCGGTACAACCCGGGATGTGATCGAAGATACGATCAATTTGAATGGAATCACTTTCCGTTTTATCGATACGGCCGGTATACGGGCCACCTCGGATGAGGTCGAAAATATCGGGATCGAAAGGACTTTTGCTAAAATCGGTCAGGCTAGTGTCGTCCTGTTATTGACCGATCTGAATCGGGGAGTAGAGTCTTTCGAAGAATATTATCATCAGGTGAAATCCCGCCTCACTTCGGATGCAAAGTTAATCATCGTCCTTAATAAAACCGATCAGGTGGAAGATTTATTGACGCCTCAGGAAATCATCCGGCTTTTTACCTCCGGTGAAGAGATTATTCCGATTTCAGCCCGTACCGGAGCAAATCTGGATCGCTTGATTCAGGAATTGACCCGGACTGTAAATCTAAATACCCTCAATACTTCCGATGTCATCGTCAGTAACGTCCGTCACTACGAAGCCCTTCGTAATGCCCGCACAGCCATCGAGCGTGTGAACGAAGGTCTTGAATCCGGACTCAGTGGCGAATTCATCTCTCAGGATATCCGTGAGTGTCTTCATTATCTTGGTGAAATTACCGGCGAGATTACTACGGATGAGGTTCTGGGTAATATTTTTAAGAATTTTTGCATCGGCAAGTAACTATCTGATTATCAATGAGTTAAATTGATTACAATCGATTGATATGGCGCTCTTTACGGGGCGCCTTTTTTGTTGCTCAAGTATCGTTGATAATCGTTGCTAAGCCTTTTTACGCCATTTTTTGTACCTCCTGTGTACCTCACCACGAAATCTAAGAATTTTCGTTGGCAAGGTCGTGGAGAAAGTTGAATATGGTTGAATATGGTTTAAGATGGTGTAATAAAACTGGAGAAATCAAGGAGAAATAAACCCTAAAAATTCAAGTAAAATGGCAAAGAGCAACATTAGAATTAAAAAGATTTGTGAATGGTGTGGCCAAGAATTCGTAGCACAAAAAGTAACTACGAAATACTGCTCACACAGATGCGCGAATTTGGCTTATAAACAGGCCATACGAGCAAAACGGATTCAGCAGGAAGAGCAAAGGATTCAAATCGTTAAGAGTGAAAAGCCTTTGATGGATATTAAAGACAAAGAATATTTGTCAATCGCTCAGGCTGCTACTTTGTTGGGGCTTTCACTGCAAGCTGTTTATAAAATGATTTATACTGGACATCTTGTTGCTTACAAGTTGAGCAGTAGGCTTTCATTTGTTCGGCAGAGCGATATAGAAGAGATGCTTAAAAGAAACCCATACAAGAAACGACAACCTAAAGACACTCTTCCTATCACAGACTTCTATACCACCAATGAGATTAAAGAGAAATTCGGTGTCAAAGATTCCTGGATATTTCATATAGCTAAAGAGCATAATATCCCCAGGACATTTAACCGTGGTAAAACCTATTGGAGTAAAAAACACTTTGATGACTACTTTGCAAAGAAAGCTCCCGATCCTGAGATCAAGGAATGGTACAGCACGCAAGACATGCAGGAGAAGTTCGGCATGACACTAACAGCCATCTATTCTTTCATATCAAAGAATGCCATTCCCAAAAAGAAAGTCGGCATTATGGTGTACTACTCCAAAAAGCATGTGGACATTGCCAAAGGTCTCATAGCTCCCGAAGAGCCCAAATACTACACCATTGCCGAAGCGATGGAGCGATTCAATTTGACGCGGGACCAACTCTACCATTATGTGAAATACCATAATATTCCCCGTATCAAGGTCGGTAAATATACCAAGATTCTGCGGGCAGAGTTGGACAAGTTCTTTGAGCCTCCAAAGATAGAATGAGCCGAAAGTTATTTTCCGGTGATAAATACCACCATTAGAACACCTATTTTATTTGCAACAAAAACAAGTATTAATCAAAAAACAATATAGCTATGACACTTACATGCACCAACGTAACTTTGAGACAAAAGCCATTGCGTAACGACCGCATATCTCTTTATCTGGATTATTATCCGGCCATCCGCAATCCTTATACGATGAAGATGAGTCGCCGGGAATTCCTCGGCATCTACATCTATGCCAAGCCTAAAAACGAGCAACAAAGAATGTTCAACCAGGATATGCTGAACAAAGCAGAGGCAATCCGCTGTATCCGTGTCCAGTCGCTTATCAATGAAGAATTCGGGTTCCTGGACAAGAACAAGCAAAAGGTAGATTTCCTCGCCTACTTCCGGACAAAGGCACGGGAAAAATATGAGAAATGGGACTGCGTTTACAATCACTTCGAGAAATTTGTCGGCGGTAAATGTACATTCGGCGATGTTACCGTAGAACTGTGCGAGAAGTTCAAGGATTACCTGCTCAAATGCAAACAGATCAATCATCCCAATGCCTACATCTCACGCAATTCGGCAGCCGGTTATTATTCAACTTTCCGAGCCTTGCTGAAAATAGCCTATAAAGAAAAGATGTTGCGTGAGAACTTGAACGACTTTCTGGAAAAGATTGAATGGAAAGAGGTCAAAAAAGAGTATCTGACACTTGATGAGGTCAAGAAATTGGCAGCTACGCCCTGCAAGATTCCTGTCTTGAAACAGGCATCCCTGTTTGCTTGCATGACTGGTCTCCGTATCAGTGATATTCTGAAGCTGGACTGGCGTGATTTTGAAGTCGGCCCGGATCAAGGCTACTACATCCGTATCTGTACCGAGAAAACAGAAACCGAGGCCACCCTTCCCATCAGTCAGGAGGCACTAGAATTGTGCGGCGAATGGAGTACTGGAAAAGTCTTCAAAGGCTTAACCCGCTCCATGACCCATCATCCTCTGAAACAATGGATTGCTGAAGCCGGAATCAGAAAGCACATAACCTTCCACTGCTTCAGGCACTCGTATGCGGTCATCCAAATCTCTTTAGGTACAGACATTTACACAGTATCGAAGATGCTGACGCACAAGAATGTCACCACCACTCAAATCTATGCTGATTTGGTTAATTCCAAGAAGCGAGAGACGGCTAATAAGATTTCGCTGAAATAGCATTGGTTCTGTAACATAAGAAGAGTCCGACGTGGGGTTAAAACCTAGTCGGACTCTTCTTTTTTATTCTATTGTGGCATAGATTGCATAGAAATAAGTACCATATCGAGGACAAATGCTGCCACTTTATTGGATTTATAACATGGTATCTATGAAATGACATATATTTGCGCACAAACGATTAACAAATATCACTATGAATCAGAAAAGTATTGAACATATAACACTCTATTCCCTTGTATTGGTAGGTACTCTTGTTGTTGGCGTTTTAGCTCGTCAGTTTGTTTTATCCAAAGGTGTTGACGATTTCAGTAGTAGTGTTGCGTTTTTTGCAACAGTAATTGTCTTAATGGCGATCTATGCCAGTTTGCAGATAACTTTCAATCAGTTTCTGCAGCCACGCATAGAAGCTTTTCTATTGCATATCTCTGCCTTTCAAACAATGAAAAATCATAATGATACCGTTTCTGTTCCGGAAGCCTCTACAATCAAAGATTCAAACCAAGCTAAGCCTGATGTCATTGAGTCTGCTCTTACCGCTGAAGAAACAATCTCTGAACCCTCAGAATATGAAGTTATGCGAACCAACGCTATAGCCAAAAAGAATCGTGCTACTCAAACCAAATTAGAAAAGGTGCTCAATTATACTAAGCAAACAATGGTTGCCTATATGAGTGAAGAGGATCTCAACCGTCTATGTACATACGTTGCTGAATATAGTTCAGGCGATACCTTACAAAAGATATCGCCCGTAAAGGTGGATTCACAACTTAAAAGCATCGATATTATGCATTTTGGTTGGAACATTGGTAAAGCGTTCAGCAAAAAGCGTATTCACACAGCCACATTCATCAAGAATGTCTTTTCCCACGCTTTGTGCGACTTAGAAATTTCAACTATTGAGCGTAAAATGTCGCATGCCGAATCAAAGTGCGAAATTAATCTAGATAGTAAAATTGCGTAGTTTTATTTGTTATTTGCATTGTTTATTACAAAGTTTAGCTATATCAATCTTAAAGTATTATTATACCAATCAAATTAAACTTTCCAACATCAACTCTTTCCAATAATTGTAGTTATAATTCTACATCGAATAATAATCAATCACTTATGATTATCTAAAAACTTACAACTCCGAGTGGAGCATAAAATATGAAAATAACATATCATTAAGTCACTCATTCGCTATAGGACCGCCATACTCTTGTATATACTTATGATATTTAGCAACTGTATGCTGACAAGCAACGAAATGCACAAACAATGGATTATAATTCAGAGAATCAGCAAGTATTCTATTTAAAAGTTTGTAATTATTCATTTGATTTTCATCAAATTTTTGAATATCAGCATCAACCTCTGGTTCCAATCTATCAAGGAAAATCATATATTTACGTAAAATAGAAACTACATAATCACAGACTTGTATCATTGCATCTGTTCCAGACTCCTTAAAACTATAATTATCAGGAGCTTTACCATCAATAATAATATCTTCTTCTGCAATCTGGCTCATAACCTGTTTTTCTTCATCAAACACCAAGGTTTTCTTTGGAAAACTAAGAATCTGTTGCCTATAAAATTGTACAAAATTTCCGACCCATTCATGAGTAGTTTCATTCTGAATAAAAACCAATTCTTTCTGTTCTTTAGCCTTCTCTAGAGAATTTTTGAGAAAGACTAGCAACGGATTTAAACGGTATTTTTTCGCATCTTCGACAATAACACCATCAATAAGGATTATAAGTTCTGACAAGAAATCCTTAATGTACTTTGTTCCAACATTTGGATACTTATATTTTTTGAATATTGAGATTGTCGTATTTGGATTCCTTTTCAAGACTTTGTATAGTTCAGCCTTGAATGCAAAAGGAGCACACTCTAGTCCACTTATTGAATCAATAATATCCACAAATCCATAATAGAAAACCTGCACAATACAAAAATGAATATGCCATCCTTTGTCTTGAATTATTTGGAGTATTTTTCTAAAATTGTCCTTGCGCAATATTTCAATAAAAGTTCCTTTTAAATCCTTTGTTGATTTTATTTCTTTTTCTAAGTTTTTACCTAATGCCGTTTTCAACTCTTCCAAAGAAATAATATCATCTGCCTGAACACCACCCAACACAAATACAGTATCTGAATCTGCATTGAGCTTGCCATCTTTAATAATCAAGTGTTTTATGTTACCTGATTCATCGTAGTATAAAGTTTCCTCTTTATCAATATACATCTCATCTATGCCTTGAGCTTTCATCATCATTCTGTTGCTATTACTAACCTCTGTATAATCCATGATTAAATATTTGAGCTTTTGTTTATATTTATACAATCGCTATGTTCGCATAGAAAATCCAAAGGATCAATCTCTGCAGTTTCCTTCATTCTTTCTTCAATAAAATCATTTGTAGCAGGTGCTATATTAATCTTAATATTCTGGAATATTGGGAGCGATTTTATCTTATCTTGATACTTCACGAACTTATCATTTCGCGGTGTAAGAGCAAAGCATAATGCACTTGCAAACACATCTGCTAACTGTATTCCGAACTCTTCATGAGACTTTGCGATTTTTATATTGCCGACAGGCAGAGGATATACGTGCGTTCCTTTACCATACCCAACAACAGTTTCTGGTACTTCCATATCTCTAAGACTTTCCATAAACTCTATGTTTGCAAAGAAAGGTTCCGAGGAATCAAAAAGAACATTCTCTTTTTCCTTAGTTCTTTTATACCATTCTTGAATTGATTCGGAAAATAATGGTATTGTTAAATCAATATAGAATTTCTTATTGCTTAAGGCATTTTTAATATATATAATTGTAGGAGGTATCTCTGACAACATCTCGAAGAACTCTTCTCTTGTATCAACATCATATCTCAACTTATCTGTGGTCCTATAAAAGTTCGCAATGGATTCTACTGACGGGTTTCTAACCATTCCAACAAAATTATTCTCAAATTCAGCTACCAAATCCTTATTAGGATGCAATATAGCAAAACAATACAAGCCATTAGCTAAAATCAGATTCTTTGCTCCTTCATATAGATTTATACCATTGATGTGGTACATTGTTTCTACTAGAATATTCACAATATTGGCATAGATACAGTATCGTTTGTAGGCAAACGATAGAAGTATGTGATAATTGTCCATCAGAGGGTGATTAAATATCTTATCCAGCATTTTCTGACCTTGATAACTTTTATACATACTTTTGAAATGAAGTTCTTTTCCCCATTCACAATAACCAATGTCTTTTTTTATTTGAGCAATTTCTTCATCTGTAATCCTAATAGAAGCCAATGAAAAATATGGTTGTTTACTATTTACCAAATCAGCTCCAGTATATCCAGATTCATCAAAATACAACATACAAAAATAATTTTATTATTAGGTTGTTATAACTACTTTTTCGTGTCTTTTTATGAAAAACGTCTAACATATTCCATAATAAGCTGCTGAATTAATATTTGCAAAATTAGTAAAATGTTGAAATTCACAGTATTTATTCCTATATGTTTTATCACCATATATTCCACATTTACAAAAAACAAGACTATTTCTTATCAATAATAACCATTTATAGTATTTGATTATATATTACATATCTAATTATCAGCTATTTACCACCATTTTAAGTTATCTAACAGTTATATTCCGGTGATGTTTTCCACCATCAAAACACCGATTTCCTTTGCCAGCGAATAATTAAAAACGAGTACGTATGGCAAACGAACAAATCACTTTTGATAAGCTGCCGCAGGCGGTAGGTTATCTCACAGAACAGATGGAACAAATCCGGCAAATGGTGGCGGCACTGCAACCGCAAGCTTCTTCCGACAAGCATCGTCTTGTTGAAATTGACGAAGCCTGTAAAATCACACGAAAGGCGAAGCCTACCATTTACACACTTGCGCGTAAAGGACTGATTCCAGCTTACAAACGAGGTAAGAAACTCTACTTCTATGAAGATGAGTTACTGCAATGGATTGAGTCCGGACGCAAGCAGATGCAGGCAATGTCGCTCCAGGAACAGGCAGCGGAGATAGTACATGGAGCGAAACGCAAACCAAAGGGAGGGTATAACTTTTGATCTGCATGGCTATGGAAACCTCCAAATTAACAGCTGAAGGTATTATCGGCGAGGCTGTGCGCATCGGAGCCAAAATGTCCGGCGGTGAGTTCCCGATAGAAATCTTTCCTATCAGGATCCAGCGTATCATCAGCAGTTTGCACGATTGTCAGGGCTATCCCGTGGATTATGTTGCTGCGGCTATCCTTGCGGCTATTGCTGTGGGGATTGGCAACTCCCATTTGGTGCAGGTGAAGCGCAACTGGCTGGAAAGTCCCATTCTGTACATGGCACTGATTGGTCGCCCTGGAGCCAATAAGAGTCATCCGCTGAGTTTCGCTTTCCAGCCGTTTATTGAACACGACTATTGTCAGAATCAAGAATATCAGAAGCTGTATGCCGAGTATGAACGCACTATGTCCATGAGTAAGAAGGAACGCTTGGAAGCCGGTTTGGATGAGTTTCCGCAGGCTCCCGTGCGCAGCCGCTTTCTTGTTTCGGATATCACTCCCGAAGGATTGAGCCTGATACATGCACAGAATCCCAGAGGGCTCTGCCTTTGGTCGGACGAACTGTCGGCCTGGTTCAAGAATTTCAACCGCTACAATAACGGCTCGGAAGAACAGTTCTGGCTTTCGGTGTTCAATGCCAAGCCTACGATTTCCGATCGCAAGAGTTCGCAAAGTTCCATTTTTATCAGACGTCCTTACATCTCCGTTATCGGTACCATCCAAAAGAAGATTCTGGGCGAACTGGTCAAGGGCGAGCGTTCGAGTAACGGTTTCATAGACCGTATTCTTTTCGTGATGCCCGAATCTGTCTTGAAAAGCAGATGGAACGACCGGGAAACTCCCGAAGAGCTGGAAATCCAGTGGCAACAAATTATTGACAAGCTCATCGCACAGGATTGTCCGCATGACGAGAATAATGAGTTGCAGCCTCAATGCCTGCCATTCGATGAAAACGCCAAGCAACGGCTTTACGGTTGGCAGCATGAAAATGCCCACCAATGTGATATGGAAACCAATGATGCTTTGGTCGGTATTTACTGCAAACTGGAAATCTACATTATCCGGTTTTGTCTGATTATCCAGCTTGCCCGATGGACTTGCGGAGAGTGCGACAAGCATACGATTGACCTTGAAAGCGTGAACCGTGCCATCCTTCTAGCCGAGTATTTTCGGACTACAGCCGTAAAAGTGCAGACCGCCGTCAGTCAGGAACAGTTGAGCGAATTGCACCGCAACATCTACCTGAACCTGCCTCAGAGGTTTACAACGGCAGAAGGTATCGGCATTGCTGAAAGTTACGGGATGAAGGAGCATGCTTTCAAGATGTTTCTAAAACGACACATCGGAACATTATTCAGAAAAGAGAATCATGGAGAATACAGTAAATAAACCTGTTACTATGCACATTTTCGCAACCGAGGGGTTTGTGAAGTTGCGAAAATGTGCATAGTAACATCCAAACAGAAAGAAGAATGAACTACAGATTCACATTAGAACCATACAAAGGTGTCAGCACCCGGCACACATGTCCGAACTGCCACCGCAAAAGTTGTTTCGCCAAATACATCGATACGGAAAAGCAAATCAGCTTTCCCGATTATGTAGGGCGATGCAATCATGAACAAAAGTGCGGCTACAACTATACGCCCAAAATGTACTTTGACGAGAATCCGATTGCCAAGGAGCGATTGAGCGAAGAGTTTGTGCCGGTGTCCAAGCCTCGCATCAGTCTACCTCCTGCGCCATCCTTCATTGAGCCCGAAATTATGAGGCAATCCCTGAAGCTTTATCACACGAACAAACTGTTTCAGTTCCTGAGTTTCCATTTTGGACAGGAGGCTACCGAAGAGCTAATGTTGCGCTACCATGTAGGAACCTCGAAGCATTGGCCGGGATCTACGGTCTTCTGGCAGGTGGATATTTTCGGACGGGTACGAACCGGAAAAGTGATGCTCTACAATCCTGAAAACGGAAGACGGATTAAAGAACCGCACAACTACATCACGTGGGTACATTCCCTTTTGAAGAAAGAGAATTTCCACCTCCGGCAATGCCTGTTTGGTGAGCATCTTTTGTCCTCTGACCAGCAACGTCCGGTTGCTCTTGTGGAGAGTGAGAAAAGCGCTTTGATTTCCAGCATCTATCTGCCGCAATATCTATGGATTGCCTCGGGCGGAAAGAACGGAGCATTTAATCGGGATGCCATGAGCGTATTGAGAAACCGGCGTGTCCTGCTCTTTCCTGATCTGGGTGCAACCGACTATTGGAACAGTAAAATGGAGATGATCCGAAACCTGGGAATAGAGGTTTCTCTCTTCGATTTTATGGAAAGAAACGCAACAAAAGAAGAACGGGATGCGGGTTATGACATTGCAGATTTTCTGCTGAGAGAAGAGACAAAGGAAGCTATTTTCAATCGTCTTGTCACGTTGAATCCGGCCTTGAAAACGCTGGTCGAAACGTTCGATTTGCAGCTCGTCGATGTGAAGAAAGCACCGCTTTCAGCAATGGCTCAACATACCTAGAAAGGAATTTTCAAACAATGACTTTCAGATGTCTGATTCACTTCTTTTTCACTGGAGCAAGTTTATGCCGGTGTATTACATTTCCCGGCCACTTGCTCACCTCAAAAGACGGTGAGATGGCTCCCGATGGTCACAATTATTAATCTCAAAAGCAAATATTATGGACAAGAAAAATACAGTTACAATCCGTCTTACAGACGAACAATTCGGCTGGCTCAGAGCACTCAGCCGACGCAGTAAACGCAGTCAAAGCGAAGTAGTGCGTTCACTCATCGAACACGGTACAGTACGCGAACGGATTACGAAAGAAAATCTTGACATCATCCGAAAACTGATTGGCGAAAGCACGAACCTGAACCAGCTTGCCAAACGAGCCAACGCTTACGGTTTTTATCGTGTGGCCGATGAGTGCCGTACCGCCGTTCAACAGATTTCACAACTTATAAAACAACTCAAGGATGATCGGTAAAATTGTCAAGGGCACATCGTTTTCCGGATGTGTAAACTATGTGCTGAAAGAAGATAAATCGCGCTTGCTGAAAGCGGTTGGTGTCTACGGTTCACCTGAAGAAATAGCGGAACAATTCGAGTTACAGACTTTACTGAACGACAAGGTCAAGAACACGGTCGGCCATATATCATTGAGCTTTTCCGCAGAAGACGGAGATCGTATCCGTGACGATGATGGGCTGATGCTGAAGATCGCCCACGACTATATGAAGCTGATGGGAATCGAGAACACGCAGTTCATCATCGCCCGGCATACTGACCGTGATCATCCGCATTGTCACATCGTTTACAACCGGGTAGATAATGACGGTCGTACCATCAGTGACAAGAACGACCGTTATCGAAATGAAAAGGTCTGCAAGATGCTGACAGCCCGTTACCGCTTGCATTTTGCCGAAGGGAAAGAGCATGTCAATTTCATGCGGTTGCGCCATCACGATAGGGTTAAGTATTTTATCTATCATGCCTTGAAACGAGAAGTTCCGAATGCCCGAAGCTGGAGTGAACTGCGACTGGCTTTACGGAGATATGGAATTGATACGCAATGGAAGCTAAGTCGCACGACCGGAGAAATGGAGGGTGTCAAGTTCACATGCAACCAACAGACCTTTAGCGGTTCCAAAATTGATCGTCAGTTCAGTTTTCTGAACATCGACCAGGAACTGAGATATAACGCTCTTTCTGCTACCATGAACCTACATCAGGTACAGGCAGAAACCATACGCGAGGAACCTCGGCATGAATATCAGCAGGAGAATCATTCCAGTATCAGTCTGGGATTGTTCACACCCTCTCCTACGGATTATGATAAAGAGGAAGCGATACAGGCCAACCGGCTTAAAAAGAAGAAAAAGAAACCGAAACGCAAGCGAGGTTTCAGTCTATAATCAATTTTTTATTAACCATCAAAATTCAAATTATTATGAACTATTCCGATTTTATTTACGATTTCAATCTCTATTTGTGTGAGAGATTTGGTTACAGAAATTGCTGTTCCGTCATGCATAACGCCAACGGCATTTGTGTTTCTGTTCATGTAGGCGAAATGGATTTATACATCCGTTTCTGGGAATACAGTTGTGGCGTAGGTCACTACCCCGACTGGAGCATAATCATTGTACGCAGCAACTTCAAACGAAACCAGCAGGAAAACCTGAAAGACCTTGCTCGCTTCTTCAAAGAATACGCCCCACGCTATGGTTACAAATACCTCTGCACCGAGGATGATGACTACAAGTATTATCAGACCCTTGGCCTGAAACTTATCCACAGAGGATTTTTCAGACAATATAATTATGGATTGCCGTTGAAGGAATTGGAGGTGTAACGTGGATTTCTTTATGGAGGAGAGGGAAATCCTCTCCTTTTATTTTGTATCACCATTACTTATCGTTAATAGAGGGATAAAATATCGTTGTTATTCGATATTATTCAGTCCGAATTTTCATAAATAACTTTACACAAAATAAAGAACAAACTACTTCATTGGGGACTTATAGTCCATATATGTTTTCCCTATTAACTGTACCTCCTTACTAATCGTATTTTTAAGTATTGCCTTGGTTATGTTTTGCGCATCAATTTTAATCTGTTTTGTTTCTGTATGATTCTCATATTCAAACTTGATTTCTTTAATCTTGATATTTCCGCAATCTGTTTTTATAAAAGCATCGTCAAATGGAAATACATAGTCTTTATTTTGTTGACAATTTTCAGGTAATTCTTCTTCTAATTTCTGTATATCTGCAATAATCTCATCTTTTGCATTTCTAATCTTATTTTCTTTAGTTGTTAAAGGAATATGGGTTGCATTAATCCATTTGTTGCTACTAGGCGAAAAACTCAAACAGTCCAGTCGTTTCTTATATAATTGGATATTAAAATCATGTTCTTTAGCCCAATCTTCATCAATAAGAAACAGTCTATGTCTAATAGAACTATCAATAGTTAATGTGGTTTCAGCAACAATAGCCTCTCCCTCTTCTGGTTCCCTTAATTCCATTAAATCAATCCCGTAATGCGCACCAAATTTCTTTGCACCTTCTTGATACCCCTTTTTAGTAACCATTATGCCTTTTACATTTTCTAAATCATAGAGGACACCAAAAAAGTCTCTCACTTTACCAATAGATACTGTGTGGTTATAATTCTTACACTCTATTACAATCTTAAATGTGGTATTATCATATTGATATTCCCAGTACACATCTATTTGATGCTTCTGGCCTGACTTTCCAGTCAATTTCACATTATGCTTAACATCTATATTCTTTACATACAAATTTTTCAAAATCTCATTATAAATCTCTTGAGTAAATTTCTCATATTCAATATTATCATTCATAAAAATCAATTTTAAGATTGTCTATACTTCAAAAGTAAACAATTTATCTTAATCAATATTGTCTAAATACACAATTAGTTAAAATAGAATTTGAAAATTACATTGTATATGATTTATTGACTAAAACAACATTTTCTTGTATGATAAGCAATATTCTTTCTAAATTAGAAATGAGATTGCAAGAAAAACATTAGTTTTGTAGCATATAATCATGGCATTATGGAAAATAAAGATTTGAATCGATTAAAAGTGGTGCTTGCAGAGAAGAAACGGACAAATAAGTGGCTTGCAGAAAAACTCGGCAAAGATCCAGCTACTGTCTCAAAATGGTGTACTAATTCTGCTCAACCTAACTTGGAGAATCTCATGGAGATTGCAAAATGTCTAGAAGTGGATGTTAATGAACTTCTAAGAATGAAATAATTGGTTTTAGACAACCAAACAGATGGACTAACATGGATGAGCAATAATTCATCCGAATTCAAAAGAACATACTACTTTTACTAATTTCAAAAGAAATAACCAATATGGCGGAAGAAATAAAAGATGAGATCGTTCTAAATGATGATGAACTGATCTGCGTCCTAACTGGAAATAAGAAAAAAGCAAATACTAAGGAACTGATGCTTCAATCTGTAATCCTTCAAATGAATGAGGAATATGGATTTGAAATGTCTGACATGAAACGTGATTTTACATTTTCTTTCCAAGATGATGAAGATAAACGTAAACGTGTCACAGTCGATCTTGCCATATTCCGTGCAGGCTCTGCCAAAGAACTTGAAAATCTTGAACGCATTTGTATCGTTTGCGATACCAAAGTGAAAGCTGCCGATTCCAAGAAAGGTGTTGAAAGCACATTGAATTATGCTCTACGTGCATCTTCCTGTGATTTTGGATTATGGACTAATGGAGATGAGCTTCATTTCAGTCAAAGAATAGAAGACGCAGTCGGCAATGAGAAGATTGTTGATATTGCAGACTTTCCAGGAGTCGACGAATCCATTGAAGATATGGAACGTAGAGGTGATCGTTCACAACCTCGTAAGCCTGCTAACGATTCGTTAATCAGAACATTCAAACGTTGCCATGATTATATATACGGAAATGAAGGAAGAAAGAAGGATGCTTTTTGGGAACTTCTAAATCTGATCTTCTGTAAGATTTATGATGAAAAGCGCAGATACCTTTGTGCAGAACGTAATGAATCGTATCATCGCCAATTCTGGGTTGGTGTAAAGGAGAGGAATACTGTAGAAGGTCAAAAGGCTGTGGCAAAGCGTATAAAATCTATCTTTGAACAGTTGAAAACCGATGCAATATTTAAGGAGGTATTTGCTGGAAATGAACAGATTTCATTATCTGATTATGGAGTAGCTTATGTTGCGTCTGAAATCGCAAAATACTCCTTTTTGGATGCTACAGTTGATGTCAAGGGTACTGCATATGAGACTATTGTCAGCAACACGCTAAAACAAGAGGCAGGTCAGTTCTTTACTCCTCGAAACGTAATAAAGTGTATGGTGGAGATTATTAATCCTACCATTAATTCTCGTGTACTTGATCCAGCATGTGGGTCTGGAGGTTTCATTGTTATGGTACTTGATCATGTCCGCAAACAGATAACCAAGAATATGTTTCCAGAATTAGATGGTGCATTACTTGAAGCAAAGGCTAATTCTGATACAGTAAATGCAAAAGTCAAGGAGTATGCTGAGAATATGATTTTTGGGTTTGATTTCGATCCAGACTTAAAGAAAGCAGCTAAAATGAATATGGTAATGGCTGGTGACGGTCATTCAAATATATATAATATTAATTCACTTGAATATCCTAATGGTACTCTTCCTGATGTAGATAGAGTCAGCGAATCTGTCGCTAATAGTGTAAAACACAAAGGCGATATAAAAGATTGTGATAGCGCTTACTCATTAGAAAATGCGATGGGTAAATTTGATTGTATTTTCACAAATCCTCCATTTGGCTCTAAAGTCGAGGTTGCTTCTACTATATCAGAGAATTATGAACTGAAAGCTTTCACTGCGCCTGAAGTTCTATTCATTGAACAGTGCTACAATTTCTTGAAACCAGGAGGAAAAATGGGAATCGTATTGCCAGATGGAATACTTGGTAATCCAAATACAGAACCTGTCCGTAAATGGATATTAGAACATTTCAAGCTACTTGCAAGCATCGACTTGCCTGTAGAGACATTTCTTCCACAAGTCGGAGTGCAAGCCTCGTTACTTTTCCTTCAGAAGAAAACGGCATTGGAACGCTTGGTTGATCCAAACAGCGAAATTTATGACGTGTTTATGGCAATTGCAGAAAAGGTTGGGAAAGACCGTAGAGGCAATGTCATTTATGAACGAGACGATGATGGTGCAGAACTCCTTTTTGTAGAAAAGAAAGAATGGGCCAGTTATAATCATAATGGAGAACTTATCGCACGACACCGTACAGAACGTGTAAAACATGTAGATGATGATCTGCCTAAGATAAGTATGGCTTATAAAAAATTTTTAGAGGGGCAAGCATGAAAACAAGTGTAATAAACTATTCAATGAGTCGTCAAAAAGGGTTAAGGTTCGACGCAAGCTTTTATTTATCAGACGGATTAACTGCAAGACGAAAGGTAGAATCATCTCCTTATGGAATATTCACTATAAAAGATGTTTCTATAAATATTTTTTATGGTAATCGGGCAAAACGTATATATGTTACAAAACCTGAACATGGGATTCCATTTTTAAGTAGTTCTGACATTTTACGAGCGAATTTAGAGAATGTGAAATTAGCATCAAAGCAATACACACCATGTATAGAGCAGATGACCCTTCGAAAAGGATGGATATTAATATCAAGATCAGGAACGATAGGAAACTGTGCATTTACAAATGCAAAACATGCTCAGAAGTTAGCTTCTGAGGATGTTATTCGGATTAATCCGAATAACATCCTCAAAAGCGGTCTGGTATACGCATATCTAGCTTCTCAATATGGTCATTCTCTTTTAACTCAAGGAACTTTTGGTGCTGTAATACAACACATAGAACCTGATTTTGTTGCATCATTACCTATCCCCAAATTTCCTAAAGCATTTCAAAATAAGGTGGATGATTTAATTCAAAACGCATCTACTTTAAGAGAAGAGGCTGCAGAGATACTGACAAAAGCGAGAAAAATACTCAAAGAAAAAGTACATCTTAGGGACTTGAGTCCAGATGATTATGATTACTTTGGGCCACACCCTTATTACCGAGAAGTCTCTTGCTTTGTCCGTAAACGTAAAGATATTGATACGACAACAATAAATGCATTTAATCATTCAGAGCGGATAAGAAATATCAAAACTCTTCTAAAGTGTAATACAAAACCATTATATGAGATCCTTTTAGGTGGAAAAACTTTTTCTACTGGATCGTTTCCACGAGTTGAAACGAAAAAAGGATATGGTGTCATGCTAATTAATCAATCTGATATATTTGATACAGTTATAAAAGGGAAATATATTTCCAAACGTAATGTAAATCTATCTAATTTAGTTGAATATGGAGAGGTCTTAATTGCAGGAGTTGGAACCCTTGGAGAGAATGAAACTTTTTGTCGAACCATTTTTGCAAATGAAGATTTAGTCGGGCAACTTGTGTCTGGTGAATTTATAAGAATGAAAACAACAGAAGAAGTACCATCCGGTTATCTTTTCGCATGGCTTTCATCAGACTACGGATTTAGATTACTTCGAAATACTCAAACAGGTACAAAATTGTGCAGACCCATACCTAGCTTAGTTTTACAAATTCCAGTACCTATTTTAGACTTCAAAGATATGTATGAAATTGATGAAATGGTAAGAGATGCACACACCAAACAGCATATTGCAAACAACAATGAAAAAGAAGCAATTTCAATGATAGAATGTGAGATAGAAAATAGGAACAAAGAAAATAACAAACATGATATTGGGTTGTAATTGTTTATTAAGAAGTAATAGGAAATTTAAAGTATTGAATAATATATGGCAAAAATATATATACCCAAATTTTCTGGAGGTCCTGTCAATGCAGGAGAAGAAAGACTCCTTAAGTTCTTGGAGCTAAAGCTACCTGATAATTTTTATCTGGTTCCAAATGGAGAATATCCGAGTATGAATGCACAGGGTGCAGTTCAATATTGGGAATATGACTGTATAGTCATAGCTCCTCATGCTATCTACGCCATAGAAAATAAAGACTATAAAGGACGAATAGAAGCAAATGATACTTCATGGTTTATAAATGATACAGAGAAGCCCAATCCAATAAAATCAGCTACTTTCAAAAGTAAATTATTAGCCAGCTATCTAAAAAAGAAAGATCATCGCTTTGGTTTGGCTTGGGTGGATGCTATTGTAACCCTTAGTTCTCTTGGACAAAACAAATCAGGTTTTGAAAGTGGCTCGTATTGCGATAACAAAACATTTCTCTTAAATGAAGAACTTGTGGACTATTTGATGGATCATGACCGCCTTCATAAGTCTGCAAATGCTATCAGCCATCTTCAATTACCGATTATGGAATATCTTGTCGGTAGCAGTGAGTCCAAAAAGAAGAAAAAGACAGAGGTCTGCAATTATATTATTGATGAAATATTAGAAGCAAATGATGACTATGTAGAGTATTTGTGTCATAGCAAGTTTTTACAGGATAAAAAGCATAAAGTTCGTGATTATGCTCTTGATAAAGAGGGCTTGTCACCTATGCAACTCGATAGGCACAATAAGTTGGTGCATAACGCTGAGATGAGTGAAGAGTTATTACCGGCCTCTCCTCTTATCATCAAAAGCCGTTGCCAAACTAGTGAAGACGGGAATCATTACTATGTTATTACCGATTATCTGGAAGAACATTCATTGCGCAGTGCCATGCAAAGGAATACTTTTACAGATAAAGATAAAGTTATGATTATCCTCGACTTGGGTAAAGCTCTTGTTTTGGCTCATGAAAATGGTATCATTCATCGTAATGTGTGTCCTGAGAATATTTATATTCAAGTTGATAGACATGCTGCTTTAGCCAATTTTGGCCTATCATATAATGTGCTGCATGAGCCTGACAAACAAAATATATCTTTAAGTATGGATGCGTTCGATCGTGATCCATATACATCAGAGGATGTACTCATTGGAGATTATTCGCCATCTTCAGATGTTTACTCTTTTGGAGTTATTGTCTATGAGCTTATGGTTGGCGAATTACCGTTCTCAAATTACTTGCAACTTAAAGCAAAGGGAGGCTCATTAACTGAAGACATGATGCCGAGCAAACGAAACCCTAATGTAGATCCTTGGGTTGACATTGTATGTAATAGAATTATAGTAGAAGATGCAAGCCATCGATGGTCTAATATTGAGGAAATCTGTGACTATATTTTTGAAGAGGCTATTGAGAAGAAATACGGTCAACAGGAAAAACATCCTGAAGCCAAAGACTGGAGTGAATTGAAAAATGGAGATATGATAACTCCTGAAATATCACTATACAAGGAGTTGGGTGAAGGTGGATTCTCAAAGGTCTTTCAAGCTATCCATACTCTTCAGCCCGGAGCAATGTTTGCTGTCAAAATATTCAAGGAAGGAGTTAGTCCACAATCTACAATAGATGAATTTAACGCACTAAAGGATGTTAATCATACGAATATTGTCCGTTTTAAATTTAATGGTACAACCTACGGTGGATTATTCTACACCTTAATGGAGTTCATCAATGGTAAGGATATAAGAGAATACTGCCTTGGAGATAAGTATTTTACTCTTCCTATAATATATAAGTTTATTCATGAGATGGCTTCAGCTCTCGTGTATCTTCATGCCAGGAAACTCAGGCATCGTGACATCAAGCCTGAGAACATTATCTTTGAGAAAAGTGGAAAGTTTGTTCTTATCGACTTCAATATCGCTACAAGTAATGTTCATGATCTTGACAAAGTTGGAACATGGCCGTATTTAGCCCCTGATTTAATGAATGGGCAGACCATGCAATGGGAAGATAGTGCAGATACATTTGCGTTGGGCATAACATTATATGAGTTATTGACACACAGCTATCCTTGGCCCGGCAAAAGAATACCTATTTTAGATAAGGTGCCAACAGATATTATGTCGTTAAATTCTTTAATAAGCCCAGACTTTGGAGCATTCGTCATGAAGGCAATCAATACACGACATGAAAATCGCTTCAAGACAGCAAAAGAGATGTTGGAGTCTTTAGAGGCTATTGGAGAATCTGGAATAGCGAAGAAAACAGAAGTCTCTGTCCTTGACTATAACGGACAAGAGCTGCGAATAGTTGATTATATCAATAGCCTTTATAGCCAAAGCCAAGGAGGGAATGCTGGAACACGTGCAGGATGGAAAGGCAATAATATATTGGACAAAGAGACATATACAAAGACAAAGTTAGATACCGACCTGCTTTCTGCAATTAAGGAAGGAAAATATCGTCTTCTGATTATTACAGGAAATGCCGGTGATGGTAAAACAGCGTTTATACGTCAGGTAGAACAATATAGCGATGAGATTAAGTATTTTGACGATACTCATAATGGAGCCCGTATTCTCTTGAATGGAATTGTATATCAGACTAATTATGATGGTTCTCAGGATGAAAAGAATATGAAGAACAGCGATGTTCTAACCGATTTTTTCAAACCATTTGAAGGATTAAATGCCGATTTCAATCAAGCACCAGAAGGCCGTATTATTGCCATCAATGAAGGTAGATTAATGGACTTTCTTGAAGGATCTCCTGAACATAAATTCCTCTATGATGCTATTGATGAATACTTTTATAAAGGTGGAATCGCCAAACTTCCTGATGGCGTAATGATTATCAATTTGAATCTACGTTCAGTAACAGCAAAGGACGATAATGGCAACTCATTACTACGTAAACAAATCAAGGCTTTGACGTCTCCTCATCTGTGGAGCAAATGTAGAACTTGCCCATTAGCGAGCAAATGTTTTATTAACTTTAACGTTAGCTCTTTTAATGATTCTGCTGTAGGAAACGAAATTATCACTCGTCTCGAGTGGATTGTAAGAACCATAGTTTATAAACGTGAAGTTCACATTACTATGCGAGACTTGCGCTCCATGATAGCGTGGATGCTGACTCGCGATTATACTTGTGACCAAATACCAGCCCTCATTCAAAGAGAAGAAGACATAAGAACTAAACTTGAAGAAGCTTCAGATACTTATACAAAGGCTGTATTACAGCAAGAATACGAACAGATACGCCTTGAAGAGTGGCTTAGGTTATATTTTAATGTAACAGCACCAGAAAGTGCTTATTTCCCTCATTTACGATCTGAGGATAGAATCATTAAATTGTTGCGAGAAACAGATATTGCAAATGTTGCAATTCCAGATAAGGATAGAGATTTGTATTATCGTGACAAAAACGAACTTGATTATTTGGCTTTTGCCTCTCGTTCTACGATACCATTGTTAGATGAATTCAATTCATTGCTAACAATTAAGCCAAGTTATGATATGTCACCTAAGGAGATAGAGTTCTTAAAGATACGCCATCAAACCTTTATCAGACATCAGTACTTTGAGGGAAAAGTCGATTTCATGCAACGAATGCCATATCAATCTATCAAAGATTTCTATGAGATTCTTAACAGTAATGATACAAACTGGTTAGCTGAAAAGAAACGTTTGGCTTATGCCATCTCATGCAGTGAAGGATGTTGGAATCCAGGAATTTCAACTCAACACCTGCTCCTATCTTCTTCAAGAGTAAATGATCCAAGTGGAAAGAGCTATCGAAGATTCCCGCTTGAAGACTTTGACTTGATGGTAGACACAAATGAACGCCTTACAGAGTTTCTTGAACACGAATATGATAATTTTATATTCAGGTACAAAAAGAACCATTCTGTTCAACTTACAGTGTCACTTGATTTGTATGAGATGTTGTACTATATCAAGAACGGATTTAGTCCGTCATTAAGCGATCTCAGAGGTCGTTTTATCGAGTTGCAGGTATTTAAGAACTTACTTGCTAGCGAAACCTACACTGAGGTCATTGTGACGAACAATGAGAAATCTTATTACAAGATTTCTTTAGATAGAAAAACTATGCAACTGATAGTTGACCCATTAAAAAAAGAGGAGGAATAAGCCATGCAAATGCCTATTATTGACAAAGAAGAAAAAGCCTTCCGCGATCCATATATATTTGCTTCAGATGTAAAAGCTATTACAATTGACAATGTTTTAGTAAATCTATTTATGCTCATGCGTAATAATGGAGCACGTATCAAGCTAATGTTAAAATCTGGAAAATTTCATGACATTAGATCGTTAAAGGAATATTTCATGATTTTAGAAAAGGAGCATTGTGTATCTGGCTATTCAGATAATCAAGAAGCTATTGAAAGTTGGCTTAGAAGTAGCCTTGTGAACATGGTGTATCGTGGCAAGGCGAAAGAAAATGTCGCATCTATGCGCCCACTACATTTGGAGAGCTACAGAATTAGGAACATTAAACACACAAAAGATTATAATTCTGCAGATCAGTTATTTATCATGTTAAGTCAGCGTCCAGAAGTCATGAAAGCTCTCAAAGATTATCTTTCAATCGGTTGGGACAATTCCAGCCGAAAATTGGTGGATAATTCGACTTTAGATGTTGATACTGCTGGTATTCTTCATTTAATTAAACTTATTGATATTGATACAAAAGCATCATCGTCTCAAATAGTTATTAAACCACTATTAGAAAAGCAGTCCAATCTTTTCTGTGATGACATAATGCGTCTTTTAGCATATCAACATAGTATTCCACGTTCAGTATTTATTGACTACCTGCGGATACTAGTTGGATTTCATCTGTCTCTGTATTTCCAAAAGCTCATATACCTGTTGCCTAAAATGGTTAAGGAAGGAACAGTTGATGTTATGGATGATTGGAGTCAGGTGGTAGATTTGACAGATAAGCTTGAAAGCGGCGTTGCTCCTATAGCATGTGCAGATATGGATAAAACATTTAATGGGTTAATTGATTATATCAAAGCCTCATATTCCATAAAAGTTATGCGACGAATAGTGACTCCTCACGCTTCTGTAGCAACAGCTCTTTCAATGATAAAGAATCCAGCTCTTGAAATCAACGCTGATATAAATGCCAATCTACGTAATATATTCAATAAATATTATGCTAATGTAAAAACGGCAGAAGAACAGCAGGAAGCAGAACAAAATGTAAAGGAACTGCAAGAATATCTTCAATTTGAAGAGACTCCTCTTGATAAATATGTACAATGTTTAATGAAAGTTGGTGCTGCGTATCAATTAAGGTATTCACGAGATTTCATTGATAAAGCTTCTATGAAAAATGAAGCGTCAGCATTCATCATAGATGGAAGAAGCCGTAAACATAGAAGACGTGGAGCTATTGGATCAAAATTATTAGAAGTATTGGTACAATTGCTAGTCATAGACCAAACTCCTTCAGGAGGATTAGAATCAAGACCCCTAAGTATTCGCCAACTTGCAAAAGAAATACGGGACAGATATGGTTTAATAATTGATGGCACAGATGAACCTCGATTTAAGGACGCCGACATTAAGACACATCTGGCATTTAAAGAAAACATGAACGCACTCAAAAACAAATTGCGGCAAATTGGTTTCTACACGGATTTAAGTGATGCTTCTTCTTTACAGAAGATTCGTCCGAGGTATAAGTTCAACCATTAATAAAAGAAACAATGAATATAATAAAAGCATACTACGACCATATCCTTGACATATTCATGGAGGTATATGGCAAAAGCATAGAATTTGCACAACCAGGTAATTGCATGAAAGTCACAAGTCTGTCTTTAGACATATTACGTGACTTGTATGCTCGTTTGTCTCTGCTTAACACCGAAACTCTATTCTATATACTTACAGAAGATCCCGATATGACGGGAGCAGAGTATATAACACCTACAAAGTTGATTGAACTCCGGAATGATTTAACAAAATCCATTTTAGTACTCATACCTGTTAATAGCTCAACATCGGCTGAGGACTCTTATGGTAATGCTACTTTTAGGGAGTTAAGCATTTCAGACTTTGATGAAATACTATATAAGAAACTTCAAACACAATTATCTGGCAAACAAGCCATAAAAGAGGCATTAAATTATGCAGGAAAAGATCTTGACTGTACACTCCAGGATAAGATCAAATACCTGCTGTATGTTATCTTAAATGGGGAAACAGACGAAGCAATTGGAAACGGGTTATATTTGCTAAACTTGCTTCCTGACTCCTCTTTAGTTTCAAAAAAAGAGTATATTCCTCAGTTTCTTGTCAAAAACGATGAATGTATATCTGTAATGGCTGATTATTCAATGGCTATTGCAGATAGGATTAGTTCAATTCCTGTAAAACCAGGAACAATCCAACAAGATGTAGCAAAATTTTTGCGTGAGAACAACTCACTAATTAACAGAAAGGACTTATGCGCACAAGTTTTGGAGAACTATCCTCAGTTGAATTTTTCTAATTGGTATAGCTATCTAAAGAACATTACAGAATTAGGTGTACTACATGTAACAAAAGTAGAATTAGGTGGTAAAGTCTTTCATCTTGACGGTGAAGACATAAAACTTAAAATGGAACCAAGTAAAGGAGCTAAAGTCAAACTACGAATCTACTTCTCCCCCAAGCCCAGTGCTTATACCGAATTAAAGAAAGTAAAGATTGCCATCATGAATGGCGATGGCTTCTATAAAGAGACTGATGTTGTAACTAAAAAAATATCAGAAAATAACAAGGATTATCGTGACATAACATTCTCACTGAATAACGCCTTTGAGAACGGAACATATTTTTTCCATGTATATGCAGAAAACAATGACGGTACTGAGCTGAATGTATCAGACGCGTTTAGGGATGAAGCTATTCAACATGAATGGGAAAAGGTTAAAACAAGCGGTAATATAAGTAAGGAAGAGTTTCAACAGCAGACCAGACGACTGCTGACCTCTGACAGTGATACGTTCTTCTTGCAAGTCGTAAACGCTACGGATGAGCCTGAAGAAACAGGTACTCGTATGAAAATAAATAATGTACTTCAAGCTTATTTCCGCTATCGTATCGAACTCAATCGAAAAGGACAGGAACTCACTACCCCTCAAAGACAAGCAATAAATGACAAATCAGGGAAAACATCTGACGATGAATATAAGAGTTGGCAGTTTGCAACGCATATAAAAACATTTCAATTACGATATGATACAAACAACAACTATCAGATTCCACTCTCAATCAAGCTTCTTGAATTGGAAGAGACGATTCTAAAAAACAGCAAAAAGCTGTGTTATATTGATGCTATAATATCAGATAACTATACAGATGAGACCCTCAAATCAATAATTCTGAGAGAAATAGATGATTTACAAATACCTGAATCTCTTATTGAGAAAAGAGTGTCTTTATTTGAAAGCATTCTTAATTCAGCACCAGACAGAACTGGAGTAATTGAGACTTACGAAGTATTCAACCACATCGGCGACATAAAGGAGTATATTCATGAATATCATGCATGGCTAAAATCTCTTAATGAAAAGAATATAAGTCAGTCATTAGCCGTTCTCATACAAAGTATTGATACTGTTTCTCTTCAAATAGAGATGCCAGATGGCAGAATTGCTCATACAAAACTGCTGACACCTCTACATCCTATCAGACTGGGATGGTTAGTCAATATATATGAGCAATATGAAGAATGGGAAGCCAAAACTGCAGAAGATTCTCGCTACAGAAAGCCTGATGTTTGGTATAAGAAGCTGGACAACTTGTTCTATGGAGATTTACTTCAGGATGTTGCTCCATTAGTTATGCGCGACATTCATAATGAGGACTATCTCCAATATGTTGGTGAACTATGTTTTGGTTGGGGATTCTACGTTAATCCTCAGCAGTCTGGTGATGACACCTTCTCGACAGGATTTCGCCAGCTAAAAGCATATGTGTCCCAATTACTTAATATTGGTGTTCAGTATCGTATAGATTCTGATGTGAACAAGCAGATGGTTTACCGTCTGATTTGGAAGTATATAACACAGCATCCTTATACAAACAAGCTTATTATCAATATATTCAATGCCGGAGATGCAGCTGTTTTCGCTGACAACCTTGTTATGCTTGAACGTGATACCGCAAATACACCTTTTGATATTCATTACGAAATCAGGATGTTTTGCGATGATAAGCGCTTTCCGCAAGGAGAAGCATTAAGAGACTTATTAAATCCGGATACCCAAGTATCAGAAGAAGCAGAGAATTTTTCTCAGCCAGATGATAACAGGCTATTCCCAAAATTGCGTTTTTCGGTCAATAGCGTGGATGAATTTACCAATGACCCTAATAAATATCCGGCTCATCTGTCTTTCTTGGTAAATCCATTTCCAACAAAAGCATCGCTTAAACGCTCAAACACACGGCAACAGTCATTTTTCTTAAATGGCGTTATCACCCGTCCGATAATTCAAGTAGAAAAAGCGGAAAAGGGTTACATGTGGCATAGATATATCTCTGAAGCACCATTAGCAAATCCTGTATCAAATTTTTCTAATGAAACTCAGGAACTTTTTTCAACTCTTCAGTGGATAGTTGCAAACTCTATGACTACAGATCATGAAGTATCTGTACCATCGCTTACGCTAAGCATCAAAGATAAAAACTCCATCCTACTGTCATATGTGCATGATATTAGTGACTGGGTAATAACTTTTGATAAAAACATGGGACCGGAATTCTATGATATTCCATGCAAAGAAGGTGAAACTCCGTATCTTTTAGATTATCTTCCGAGTGTGGAGTTAAATGGTATATCATCATTCCTGACTTGTAGACCGACATCAGAAATAGAAGGATTATTAGTGCCTTATTTTAAGAACTTTGGTATAAACCTGAGTGATAAAGAGTCTTTTTTTGAACTTTTAGCTGATATTCGTTCTGTTTCAAGTAGTATGATAATGCAACTAGGAAGCACCAGAAACAAGGCTTTTGAAGTCTTGGGTACAACCTTGATGAAACGAATGTTACGGAAAAAAGACCTTCTTTCTGATTCATTTATAATTCCTATAGACCTTCACCAGGAGTTATTCCGAGATATGGATGCAGAATCACACGAGCGTGCAGATAACCTGTTAGTTGATTTTCATACAAATCAAAGAGAGATTGTTTTCACAGTAATTGAAATCAAATGTCGTCAAAACTTATCTGATGATGAACTTTCAGCATTACAGGAAAAAATGCGTCACCAAATAGACAACACTATTTTAGCTCTAAGAAAACGTTTTGACATTGATTTTCAAACTCCAGATCGACTGGACCGGGAGCTGATGACACTTGAATTGCAGTCTCTGCTCATATTTTATTCAAAACGTGCAGCAAGGTATCAATATCTCAATGAAGAAACAGCTGATGAATATGAGAAGTTTATCCTTTCTTTGATTCAAGGTAATTACACAATCAGATTCAAGAGGCTCGGATTAATATATCAATTTGGTAGTACTGAATATCAACGGAAAGATGACATGAACGAGATATTATACTATATCATGGGAAAGCCTATGATTGAGCGTATTCTCGACAAAGACATGTCCGTCAAGACAATTGATTTGGAAATGATGAATGCTGATGAGGATTTTCGCACAGCTTTTGAGACATCTGATCGATTGATACGCGAAGAATCCTTTAAATTGAGCCATCACGAAGAAGAATTACCATCTGAAGAGACAGATAATGTAGGGCCTTCTGAAAAATCACAAGGAGATATTATTGATTCTTCAGAACATGAGGAAGTAAAGGATGAGTCTAACTTCGGAGAAAATATAGTTAATGTAAATCCTTCAGATTCAGAAAAAATAGATTCTGATAGTAACGAAAAAGAACAATGCAATAATGCAAAAACAACTTCAAAACAAGAAGAGATAGCTGATTATAAGGCACCAGTCTACGATATTCTCATCGGTAAGACTAGCGGAAGTGAACAATATGGTATTCTTGGTGAAAGTATTAATGGTCACAAGAAAATTGCTATTGATCTGAGTGAGACGAATACGATAAGTCTTTTTGGTGTTCAAGGTGGAGGTAAAAGCTATACAATCGGAACTATCACGGAGATGACCCTAAAGCAGTTCCCCAATATAAACCTCTTGCCTGCACCTATGGCCAGTGTCATCTTCCACTACAGCGAAAGTATGGATTATGCACCTGAATTTACCTCGATGATTTATCCGAATGACGAAGCTGGTCAGTTGAAGAAGCTTAAGGATGTTTATGGAGCAGAGCCTGATAATATTAATGATGTCATTATGCTTTGTCCTATTGACAAATTAGAGGAAAGGCAGGAAGAGTATCCTTCAATAGAAATTCATCCTATTGCATTCCACTCTACAGACTTAAATGTTCAAGATTGGATGTTCCTACTGAAAGCTGTTGGAAATGAGTCCACTTATATAAATCAGCTTCGTGCTATAATGAGAGCGAACCGAAAAAATCTCAATCTTAATAGCTTAAAGCAGAGTGTTGATGCGTCCCCATTGCTTTCTGCTTCACAAAAAGCATTAGCACAACAACGTTTATCTTTTGCTGAAGAATATATTGATGATAGTCGAAAACTGGGGTCTTTACTCCGTCCAGGTCGCTTGATTATTGTGGATTTGAGAGATGAGTTTATTGACAAAGATGATGCCCTTGGCCTTTTCGTAATAATGTTGAATATATTCGCTGGTGTTAAGGAATATCAAGGAATAAGATTCAATAAATTCATTGTTTTTGATGAAGCTCATAAATACATGGACAACAAGGAGTTGACAAGTACAATTGTCACTGCTATACGAGAAATGAGACATAAAGGAGTGTCAATGATGATAGCAAGCCAGGATCCAATGAGCCTACCAACAGAGATAATTGAACTTTCGTCGATAATGCTGATGCACAAGTTCAATAGCCCTCAATGGGTTAAACATGTACAAAAATCTATAACCCAACTACAAACATTATCATCTTCAGATATGGCTACATTAATGCCAGGAGAAGCTTATTTATGGGCAACTAAATCTACCGACAAAGGAGTAACGAGCCGTCCTATGAAAATAAGTACAAGACCAAGAGTGACCAAACATGGAGGTGATACAATTAAAGCTGTATAATGGAAATAATTAAATATAGTAATATAGGATGTCGTGAAATAAATCAAGACTGTCTCGCATCATTGTCGTTCGATCATGATAAAAGTATTCATATTGTAGCAGATGGTATAGGTGGATATGACTGTGGAGAGATAGCCTCAAAGATAGTATGTGAAAGTTATATTCATGGATTAGTCAATAATCTGTCTATAGATGAAGTGACTAAGGAGGTTTCAAAAAATATTCAAACAGAATGCAGGAACTTAGGCGTCTCCAAAATGGGGAGCACTGTTGCTGCTGTATTCCTGAATGGTTTACAAGCTTCAATTTTTTGGGCTGGAGATTCAAGAGTATATGTCTTTAGGGATAAACATCTTTTATATCAAACAGAAGATCACTCATTATTGAATGAATTAAGTCGTATAAGAGAACTCTCTTTTGACGAAAAAAAACGGTACAAGCATATAATAACACGCTCTATCATGGGCAATGCTGACGACAAGGTTGATCATGATAACCTCGAATTATGCTTTGGGGACGAAATTCTAATATGTACGGATGGTATGTATAATGAATATCCTATTGATTATTTAATAGAATCAATCCGCATGGATAAACTTGACATAGAGAAAAAAAATGATAGTTTTATGGACAATCACTCATTTATATACATATTGTTATGAGAATTGAATGTGACAAAGTCATAACCACAGATGATTTTGATGAGAAATATTCTATGTGGCAAGGCCGAACATTGACCGTCATGGGAGAATACATAAAAGTTAGTCAGCCAGGTATACATTCCCGCTATTTTGACACAATATATTTGTTCGAAAGCACTGGAATTATGATTGGTTTTAAGTATGATGGAGTCTTACCAGAATGTTATATCTCAACCCAAGACGGTTTTGAGTCAGATTGTTATGTCGATGCAGCACCATACTTATTTCAAGACAAAGATAGGATTTTCGCAGTCGTTAAACGCAGCTATAGGAATGTCGATCTTCACAAACAAGTTATTGGATTGACAATAATTGACACAAGCAATTTGATGCCTATTGATGAACGATACACATGGCCAATGTGGGAAAGTATAGAATCTATACATAATGGTGCAGTGCTTATCAAAAAAGGTGACTGCTCATATGGACTATCAAGCATTGATAAATTCCCTGCATGTAATCTTGTAAGAAACGCCTATTTAATCAAACAAGATATCGATGAAGAAAACGTTTATCTTGTTTACGGTTCAAGTATGGAAGTAGATATGAAACGAATAGATTTTACAAAGAAATTAGTTAAAATCAAGTAGATATTATGATTCTAAACAGTCTGATAATTGATGCAATAAAGAAAAAGTCAGGACTATGTTTTGACAAGGCAAAGGACTATGATATCTTATGTGATAAAATATTTTCATCAACAAATAGAACCATAGGCGTTAATACTATTAAGCGGCTAATGGGATATATAGTAGATGACCGAAAAACGAATGAATATACATTGAATACTATAGCAATGTATATGGGGTTTCAGTGTTGGAATGACATGTATGGAGCCTTTCGTTTAGATAGTGAGTGGAATTATTCTGATGATACAGTATATGTTCAAGATTTACATTTAGGCTCTACTATTAAGATTAAGTACTTGAATCGCACGATTATATTTCAAGTTATCACATTTAAAGGGATTCAGGCTCTTAAAGTAATTGAAGCAACCAACAGTAGTTTGAAAGCAGATGACATTCTATTTGTAGAACATTTAAGAAGAGGAGAAATTCTCGAATCAAAAGTTGTCTACAGAGGAGACAAAATAGGTAACTATCGTACTAATGGTGAAATTTTGGAGATGGAAGTTATTAAAGAGTAGGTATTATTTCTTGTCAAGTGAGGAAAAGAAAAAATAACGAGTTATGACAGATGCGTTGAAAAAACAAGTAGTGGGCAAATATAAAGGAAGCATCATCTTTTGCTGTTTCTTAAAGGAAGATGCAAAAATTATGAAAGACTTATAAAACGTTTCATCTTTCACACTTAAAATTATGGTTAAAATCAATTTAGATAATTTTAGAGACTCTGACGGAAGTATATTCGTTTATCGGCCTAAAGTGTACTTTGACAATTTGTGTTTTGAATATGCCGAAAAGACTGTAGATGAGAAATTAGAAATTCTATCAGAATTAGTTATTAATGGTCTGGATCTTGTTTCAGAAATTGAAAAATATATGGAAAATCGTTCACCTGTCACCATAACATCCTTAAAGGATACATTAGCATACTATTTCTTGTACCTTAGAGGTGAAGATCCATATTCTACTGGATTCCATGGATTAGACGAATTTTCAGAAACCCAATTAGCTGCCATGCTCCAAGAATCATTAGTAGCGCATTACAATGATATATGCTTCAAAAATAGTATTAATATGCTGTAAACCAATTACATGTACATTATGATACAAGATAAAGATACTAATTTCGTTTACATATCGAACAAGTTGAGTCTCTGGAAAAACTATAGTACGTTTTGCAATGAATTGATGTCAGTCATGGATGAATTGAAAATTCCTTATGGAAAAATCTATGATGCAAAAGATGTTTGGGCAAGAGATTTCATGCCTATTCAATTAGAAGAAAATATTTTTTTAAAATACCAATATGCTCCAGATTACCTAGTCCGAATTGAAAAGAGAAAGTCATACATAACAGATTGTGCGGAAGCGTGTCGAAAATTAGGCATACAATATCAAGAGACTGACATAGTAATTGATGGAGGTAATGTTGTACTATGTGGGGATAATGTGATTATGACCGATAAAGTTTTTGCAGAAAATAACACGGATAAACATGATGTAGACTTTCACAAACAATTAGAAGACATTTTCGGACATAAGGTAATTATTATACCATGGCACGCTACTGGAGAGTTAGATGATGAAGAAGCTGATGGTTATGGACATGCTGATGGTTTTATAAAATATTGTGGAGGGAATCATATTCTCATGGGTAATCATCGTGATTCTGATGAAGAGGAAGCCATTTTGATTCGTAAGGTTCTTGAAGAAAACGGATATGTAGTAACGGAGATGTTATTTACAGTACAAGAACCCAGATATGACTTAAATTGGGCATATATCAATTTCCTTCAAGTCGGTAACAATATTATATTACCGAAGTTTGGTATCAATGAAGATGAGCAGGCGAAACGTTTTGTACAAACAGCGTTCCCCTATTGTCGAGTACGGCAAATAGACTGTAATGCTATTGCTAAAGATGGTGGGGCATTACATTGCATAACATGGAATATAAAGAAATCTTAGACAATAAACGGAAAAAGTATTATTTACCAGAATATTTTATAGTGCCATTTAAGCACAAAAATTATCTTTCGTCCTTTTATAAATAAAGTAGCTCGCCATAAACAGTCTTCATTTATGACGAGCTATCGGTTATATCATTTATTGTATCGAAGAGATTTAATACAATTTTGACAGTGTCTTGGACAAGCTAATAATTGGAATGTCTGTCATTTCCAATTCATTTTATGGCGTTTAATTACTTATTTTTATTTTATTGCTGTCCGATAAAACTTTTCAAACCCTCAATAACTTATTGATATACATAAAATTAATCAGTAATTTTAATAAAGAGGCTTATCTATAAGAACAATACTGATAATCAGCCTATTGAATATGTTTATCGGACACTAATGTTTTTATTTAATAAAAAGAATCACTATAGGCCAATTTCATTTATGGCTGGGTTACTCGGCTATACACACAAATGTATTTAAAGATTCTAATACAATTTTATAATTTCAGACAATAAATCTTCTATATTATTATCACATTGATTGGTATCACAATGTATGTGATGACCAGACTTAAGATATTTAAGCCAACAGGCCAACATATCACGATAAGTTTCATCTAAAGTATCGAGAGAAGAATATTTCCCTACATAGTTATTATAGGCCCCCCATGATTCGTTAGATACAGGATAAAGAGATCCATTATGTCGAATATCGGTAGGAAGGACATGCGCATATCCATCTTCATCAATCACGAGTTGGTTACCTCGTCTATCATCAGCATTCCTCATTTCATTTTCAATCTCTTCTTTCGTAAAAAGATGATGCGGCTTACCTATCAGACAAAACTCTATGTCAAAATGACATTTTATATTAAGATTCGATATGTCAAATCCTTTACATTTATTTTGAATTGAATCATTAAGGTCATTAACGATGCTAATAGCTACATCTCTATCATAAACCTGATACTTTTCAATACTCTCATCATTTCCTTCACGAATCATTCCATCTGAGCAAAGATACCATCCTAAATTATATAGCCAAGAAATATAAGAGCCAAATTTGAATTTAAAACAGAAAGCAATATTTCCATTTTCTTTTTGTTCTTGTATAAATTCTGAAAAATCCCATAATTTAAAAGACTCTTTTATAAAATCGTCAGGTTTAGGTAATTTTTTCTCATCAACATTTATCTGTAAACATAAATTTGGTTGCCTTTCCGGATATGGATGATCACCAAATTCATGCATATTCAATATTTCTTCCTCCTTGTAACCTTTTGAAACACCATACGCTATTTCTTTTTGCATTCGTTCAAAATAATTACGCAACTCTTCGTTACTCATCATAGCATGACGCCCATCATAAGTAGAAGGTATATGATTGTATGGACTGATTTTCATTACAATAAGGAACTTTCCTTGTGTAAATCTGTTTACAATTTTGTAATCTATAGGAAGTGGTAACCCTGAATCATAATCATATACACCATATACAGCATCATCAGCTTTAACATAATGTCCAGGAGTATCTTCTACAAGAAGTTGATCACCAAATCTTGATACAGGAACTCCATCAATTGGCTCTACATTTTCTGCTTCAATGAAGAAATAATTCCAACGCGAATCTTGGAATGATTCAAAATATAATGCTTTAGGCTTTATGACATTAATACCTCCTTTTGTATAAATATATATAAACCCTGCTTCTGGAGCAATATCTGCATAAGAAAAATCCAATCCTCCACTTTCTGGCAATAGCATATGATTCATTGCAGAAGAAGATGCTAAGACATTAAGTACTCTAACAATTGTTGTAGGATCTTGGTATTCTGTTCTAACTGGAACATCATCTCTAAAAATACGATTAGCGACAAACCTCCATTCATTCAATTCCTTTTTTAATCTATCACTATAAGAACTTAGCCATTGTGAAAGGTAGTTCCCGAATTGTTTTATATTAGGACGTGCTTTCGGGTCATTTGTTGTTCCTTGGTAAAGTAATTCTTCGATTTCTACAAGATATTCATTCTTTAAATGATCATAAAATCGTAATCCATGAGTATGATCTATTGATGAATACTGCCCATCAAATCCTTTTTCATCATCGGAGAGAATCATCCAAAGCGTTTTAGCCAATGAATAAACATCTGCTTTAGAACCATCTGCACCCTTAGGATTGCGCTTCATTTCTGGAGCAATTGTAAAGATTGCCCCTAATCCTTTATCATTACGAGTAAAATTATTATTATTGTCAGGAAATTCCACAAGTCCAAAATCACCAAAACAAAGTCGTTCCTTATAATAATATATGTTATCTGGTTTAATATCACGATGATGTATTCCAAGATCATGAAGTTTCCCTAAAGTTTCTGTTAGATCTATGAATCCTTTTATGACAGTAGTTATCCAAGAAGAATAGTCGATTTTATTTATTTTGTACGGATCTTCTGTACATTTAGTCCGCATATCATTTGACCATTTCATTATTGGAGTAGCAATAGGCATAACGTACCAATAATTATCTAAATTGAAATCAAGAATCGGCATTATTCCAGATATACTAGCATTATCTTTCATTATCTTTACCTCATCATGAAATCGTTGTTCTTTTTCTTCGCTTCGTACAGACAAATACTTTAAAGCTAGCAATTCTTGCGAATTTAAAGGAATAACAGCAAATACTTTTGCATTTCCGCCTTCACCTATCATTTCGCCAAGCTTATATTTCGTTTCAATGCTTTCTTTTTGTTTATTTGTTTTTCCTTTTGAACTCATTTAATTTTATTTGAATATAGTTTAAATTATAGATTATCATTTATATAATTTGTATATTGGATAATAGCCTCAATATTTATATACTATAAAATTTCTAATCTTTTCAAAATCAGATGATATTTCTTTCTCATTCAAGCCTGCTTTTACCGCTACAGCAAACAGATCTTCTTTTGTTGGCTCGATTTTATCATTAATTGAAGTAGTACGAAAGCCATTGATGCCATCGCTAGGCAGCAAGTCATAAGCTGGAGCAAAATGCCAATCCCCTTTACGATAAATGAAGGCAAAATTCTTGGCATGATCATCCTTGTTGCCTATCAGATAATTGAATACCATCAGTCGGTAAACCTTCCACAATTCGGCTACGCTATGCGTCAGCATGGAGCAAACCTGAAATATATGTGTATAATCAATACTAGGTAAACGATAATCGGCTCCGATAAGGCCAGCCATGCTTACTACATGCAACTTGCCATTTGGTGTCCGGTCAAATCGTTCCACACCAAAATATTTATCCTCAAACAGTTTTGTTTCCGGCATTTCAATTCCGCATTGCTTGGCAAGAAGCGAATAACTGTATTCATCTATACCTATATTGTGCGGATCTCGCTTGGCACGGAACTTAACCAGCCATTCCTTGTTATCATAACGAACGAAGATTTTAGGTCGTGCACCTCCAGGTGAACCACCGCGATCTTGAAACTCCTCAATACCTTCGCCCCTATAATCATCACTATCCAATATTTGTTCTGCTTCCAGTGCCAACTTCTCGAAATCGACATAATCCTTTCTTGTAATAACACTATTATCTGGACGGAACTCCAATGCTCCACGTCCTGTTGAGCCTACCAATGCAAGGCGGTCCAATAAAGTTAAAGTCCGTGGATTGATACCTTTTTGTTGCAAATACCTGTCCAAAATAAGCAAGCCCCATCCATCAGGTAAACAGTCATCGAAAACACCAAATCCTCCTTCAAATGGACGAGGTTTGGCTATAAAGACACCACTTCGCAAGGGTAATTCGAATGGTGATATGGAAAAACCTGAGCCAAGCCATTCTGCCGAATACTCGAATGCGCATAACCCCTCTTTAGTCAATGCCAAGCGCCCGACTGGTCGATTATCATATATAACTTCAATTTGCTTAATATTATTCATTTTTCTTACCTCTTTTACGGATAACATTTTGTTCGTTTAATACATCGTCTAGGGATTGATATTGCTTTTGCGCAAAAAGAGCGTCAAATTCGGATAACGCATTTAAGGCAAATCCTATTTGAAGCAAACCTTTTAAAGATATCTCTCCAGTCTGCTCAAACCTACGGTAAGTAGCAAACTTAAGGCCGGATCTTGTAGCTATGCCTTCTTGAGTTAGATTTAACTCCAATCTCCGTGCTTTTACTCTAGCGGCAATTTGCTTCGCTACATCATCCGGGGGTGATAAATTAAACGATATTATATTATTCATAAACTAATAATTGTTTGTATAACAAATAAAATATTATTCATACAAAGATAGTGAAACTCCTTGTGATTATCCAACTTTTGCCACAATACTTTGCAAAATAATAAGACTATGAATAAGTATAACCGTACTTGGATTGCTTTCGTCAATAAGAATAAGGTGTGGGCATGCTGATGCTATAAGTACTTTAGAGTTTATTTCTTGGGTAAATCCTAATGTTGTATTATTCAATTCTTACCATCCCTGCCAACTGTACGAAATAATCATTTGACCAAATATCAAGTTCTTTTGGATTGCGAACGAAAGGCAATACATCTTCTTTCACTTGTTTTATATCAGCTGTAGAGAGACGTTCAATAAGTTTCTCCTTGAATAACTCTGAAGTAATATCCTCATTGTTAAACTGCTTGCACCGTTCTGCCAAATGAGTAAAATCCAACGGAACATTATGGCGTACATACCATTCAAAGTCATACCAATCACGGCCTTTAACCCTATTCTTCCATGCACGATAGACCAGTGCGTGCATCTTGCCTGCAAACAGGTCCGGAAGTGTGAAACAACGGGTCATAAATGAATGTGGCTGAAGCAATAGCTTTTGTTCCGTCTTGAAGTTCAACGGCGGACAAGTATCTACTTCAATCTTTATCTTTATTGACTTCTCCATCTGGAAAGTCACATCATACACATCGGTATTATCCTTAAGGAATGCTGATTCGACCTTTCCGAAATTCTTCTTGTCTTTTTTCTTTATTTCAACCTCACGACCTACCATTGCAAAGGCATCAATGACAGCAGGAAAATATTTCGTAAAATCGAACTTGTCATCTTGCGCAAGCAATGAAAAATCCATATCCTCACTGAAACGCTGCAAGCCATGAAAGATTCTCAAACAAGTTCCGCCATAAAACGCAGCCGACTCAAAGAAGCCTCCGGCATACAAACCTGCAAGTATCATTTGTTGGTTCACTTCAAATATAGCGTTTCTCTTATGCTGCTCCGTTGTTAGATCATAACGGGAGAGCATATTGTCGAATATTTCATTTTTCATCGTCTTAAGAATTTTAATAGTGTTGAAATTGAATCAGCCTTTTTGCCAACCTTTATATAATCTTCAAATATGGTTGCGTCCATATTATAAAACTCATCCATATCCATACGAATATCCTGCTCAAGATATATCTCTACATCCTTCATATAACGAAGAATGACTTTTGAGGAATTGGCAATCAAATCACACAAAGCCTTTTCCGGTGATGCAATAAGAAATGCATAGTCACCTTTATTTATACTCCTTACTCCTATTGGAAATGCCTTTCTTGAAATATATTTGTAGTCATAATTGCCGACTGGAGTTTGAAAGCTTCGGGGATGTTTTACAGTCATTGATTGATGAACATATACAGCCTCGGGGATAAGTCCATAATATCGCAATGCAGTAGACATGGAGATATACGAAGGTGTATAGAGATGATTAGCAATCAACTCACTCGATAGAGTCTTTCCTGAATATTCGGGATTTATCACATAAAGTCCTCGCTTAAGTCTGATGATAACCCCTTGCTTTTCGAGCCAGGTTACTTTCTTATTAGCAGACTTAAGTTCCGGATATAACGATTCAATGATTGAAGTCGTTACTGGAATAGTTCCTATTTCATTTAATTGCCTGTCCATACTGCAAATATAGCGATATTTTGAACAATAAAAGAAATAATACTTCTTTTTCTGTTCAAATTATTACTACTAAGGCAATCTTAAAATAGCGACCACTGTCACATAAGTCTGTTGTTTGTAACAATTACCGAAACACTGACCACGCAGCAAATGAACTATCTCAATGCCCTTATAGCCGGAGAAAAGGCCATCAGTTCGACCGAAGTGATGCATCGCTATCAAATCTCTTCAACAACCTCAATATCCCGCTCAAAGGCTACCCTTATCAAGAATGACATATTGGATAATAAGGCTGATGAAATCTCGTTTCAGGACCCGATTTATGCCTATTAAATGAAGACTGAATACTTCGCAAAATAATCATAATGTCCCGCTCGGTTTCAGAGCCATTTTTGTACCTTTTCTCATCAAAAAACGGCATTTTTCACAAGTTTTTGTACCGCACATTTTGATATTCAAGAAATTACACTTACTTTTACTTTCCAAAATGGAGGTACAAGCCGAGAATGGTGCTAAAAATCACTAACTTACACATTCTCAGATACTTGCCAACCTGCTGGTTGTACCTTTTAGAGTGCTATACTATTGATAATCAAAGATGTACACATACTGCATCGGCAAATGACGGCTTGTAAACAACCGTAACCAATCATAACCATTTAGAATAAAGCCGCTGTATATCAGCGACTTTTGTTTTTACATACTTTCCAGTTGCCGTTTGGAGATCACGGATTTTCTCCATATTTTCCTACCATATTTCTACCACGGAGCAAATTCCACGCAAGCCGAAATATCACATTGACGCAGTAGTTGACGTGTGTTGACAGTGGTTTACATGTGTGGACAGTTGGGGAAATTAGTATTTATGAAAAACGACGGAAAATAGAGGGAAAATATGGAAGTAAAAAGGATTTGTCAATGGTGCGGAAAACCCTTCATCGCCAAGAAAACGACAACCTGTTATTGCAGCCCGCAATGCTCGAAACGGGGCTACAAACACCGCATGATGGAGCGAAAAATGGAGCTGCGCCACATGCAGGAGATGCTGGAACTACGCTCGTCGCTGGAGAAGCAGGAATACTTCACTTTTTCGCAGGCGGCACGTTTGATGGGCGTAAGCCGCCAGTACATCTACAAACTGGTCAAGGAGGAGAAGCTCCGCGCATCGCGGCTCAGCGGGAAGATGTCGTTGATACGGCGGGCCGACATCGAGCTCATGCTCAAAAGCAAGCCCTATGAACGGATGGTCCCGAAGGAGGACTTCAAGATAACGGAATACTACACCGCCGAGGAGATTGCCCAAAAGTACAAGGTTAACGCCAAATGGGTATGGACCTACACCCGGCGGCACAAGGTGCCGAAGGTGCGTATCCGCCAATTCAACTATTACAGCAAGAAGCATATCGACGCCGCCTTTGCCAAGTATGAGGTTGATTCCGACCTCACGGAGTGGTACACGCCCGAAGATATTCAGGATAAATACGGCATGACACGTGTCGCCATCCGTTCGCACGTCTACCGCAACAACATCCCCTCGAAGAAGGAGCACGGGCAGATCTACTACTCCAAACTCCACTTCGACCTCTCGAAGAGCAGCGCTGAGGAAAGTAAGGCCGAATACTACACCGTGAAGGAGGCAATGGAGCGGTTCCACCTCTCGCGCGACGCGGTGTACGGCGTGTTGCAGTTCCACCAGATCCCCCGCGAGAAGAACGGGCGCTTCGTCCGCTTCCTGAAAGTGGAGTTCGACCGCGTGATGGGGGTCAAAAAGTAGCCCGGATTCCAGTCCGCGGGAAATGATGCAAAATGATTTGCCGCTGACGCTGGTCTGCATGTTCTCATTCCCAACATTTGCCGTAAAATCAGTATTAACCATAAAATTTTCATGTTATGCACGAATGTAAAACCGTAACACTGAGAACCCGCCCGCTCAAGGGCCGGATGTTGTCCTTCTACCTAGATTATTATCCCGGCTACCGGGACAAGGAGACCATGAAGGTGATCCGCCACGAAACGCTGGGAATCTACCTCTATGCCGACCCAAAGAACAAGCGGGAGCAGAACTTCAACGAGGTGATGACCGAGAAGGCCGAGGCAATCCGCTGCCGCCGCTTCGAGTCGGTGGTCAACGAGCGCTACGACTTCTTCGACAAGTACAAGCTCAAGGCCGATTTTCTGGAGTATTTCCGCAGTCAGCTCCGTAAACATGACCCAAAATGGGAGTTCGTCTACCTCCACTTCCGTAACTTCGTACACGGCAAGTGCACCTTCGAGGAGATCGACATCGACCTCTGCAACAAGTTTCGCGAATACCTGCTGACGGCCAACAAGCTCAAGCGCAAGGGACGCATCACGCGCAACTCCGCATCGGGATATTGGTCTACATTCAGAGGGCTTCTGAAAATCCTCTACCGTAACGGACTGATCCGCAACAACGTCAACGACTTCCTCGAAAAGATCGAGACCGAGGACGTAGTCAAAGATTATCTTTCTGTGGAAGAGCTCTACAAACTGGCCGAAACGCCTTGCAAGAAGCCCGTACTGAAGACGGCATCGCTCTTCTCCTGCATGACCAGCCTGCGCATCAGCGACATCCTCGCCCTCTGCTGGGAGGACATCGTGGACTACTCAGCCGGTGGCAAGTGCGTGCACATCGTCACCCAGAAGAACCGCGCCGAGGACATCATCCCCATCAGCGAGGAGGCGCTGGATCTGATCGGCTACTGCCCCGACAAGCGGGGAATGGTCTTCAAGGGATTGCAGCGCTGCTGGACCCAGACCTACATGAAGGAGTGGATCCGCTCGGCGGGTATCACCAAGAACATCTCCTTCCACTGCTTTCGCAGAACATTTGCGACGCTGCAGGCGGCGGCCGGGACAGACATCCGCACCATCCAGAGCATCATGGCGCACAAGAGTATTACGACCACACAGCGGTATATCAAGGTAGTGGATGCCAACAAACGGGAAGCCAGCAAAAAAATCACCCTGATGCGGAAGAAATGACGGGCGGTTTTCGGCCAGGTTTGACGGATAAAGTACGATTTTTGTTTGAAAATCGCACAAAAAGAGTGATAGTTAGCGTGACAGCTGTAACTATCACTCTTTTTTTTGTGACTATTCGGAATTACGATTATAACTTCACCTCCGTAACGATTACAAACAGTTGCGGATATGGCTAATACACTCCAAAAACGGGCCAAAAGAATAAGTCTGGTTCTGACCCTCGCGGCGGTCCTCTTTACCGCTGTCGACAACTATCTTTACCTATGCCACGGCATCAACATCACGCCCGTGACAACGCCCGTCATCATTATACTTGTGGTATCAATCGTTTTGTGCGGTGTGTTGCAACGGTACTTCTACCGTTGGCTTATAAAATACTCGCTCTTTCCTTCCGCCAATCGGCAAAAGTTGGAGACTGACAAAACAGAACGCACCCGGGCTGTCATCACCGAGCAGGCCGAGAACCGCGCTGAGACAATAGAAATCGAGCCCGTCAAGGAAGCTACCGATGTAGAAGCGGGAATCACCGTCGGGCCGCACCGCGATCCCTACATGGAAAGATACAACCAGTTGCTGGAGGAGATGAAACAGCAGGAGGCCCGACGCCACGCCGAACTCATGGAGGCCATCCGCGAATATGTGACCGTTGCAACCGCGCCCTTCCTGTCGCAGAAGGCCCTCGACACGCTCCTCACTAACATCGAGCAGATGGCCTGCGGCCGGACGGACTCCTGCCTGCCGCTGCGCTCCAACCCGGATCGCCCGTTGCGATCGCCGGAACTGCGCCACCTGGCATGGAACATCGGCGAGCGGCTCCACATCTCGCTCGAAGAGCGGGCCCGGTTCATCAAGCTGTCGTTCCCCCACGAACTCAACAACGCCACCGTCGAATACCTGCAGCGCAACCTGCGTGTCGCAGTCCCGAGCCATATTCCAATCGACATCCCCGACGAGGACGATTTCCGTTTCCATCTGGAGCTGATCGGCGTCCATCGGAAAAAAATGAACCCCTGCTGATGAAAAAATGATTCCCGTCAGCGTTGGTCTGCGTGAATTCATTCCGTTGGTTTGCACCATGTTGAACCCCATAAAAACAATGAAGACATGGCAAAGGACCAACTCACATTCAACGACCTGCCGACGGTGGTCGGCGAGCTGTGCGACCGAATCGCAAGCATGGAGAACCTGCTCTCGGAGAACATCTCGCGGCAGAGCGCACCTCAGGAGAACACGCACGTCCCGATGACGGTGCAGGAGGCGTGCGAATACCTCCGGATGCCCCTTTCGACCTTCTACTACAAAGTCAAGAAGGACAACATCCCCGTCATCAAACAGGGCAAGCACCTATACATCTATCGGGACGAGCTGGACAAGTGGCTGGAATCGTCCCGCAAAACCCCGCCCGCACAAAGTTTCGAGGAGGAGAACGAGGCCCTAATCGCCTCGCACCGCCGCAAACCCACCCCCAAAAACTGGTAGGCGATGGAAACGACAGACAACCATAAGCCAACACCAGAGGAATTGGCCCTCTGCATCGAGGAGTCGGCCGTGCGGGCAGCAGACGCTTGTGAGCAGTCGCCCGCCGTGCTGCGGGTGGACGGCTCCGTGATCGGGACGCTGGGCAACTTCAGCGCCTCGATCGGGAAGGCCAAGAGCAAGAAGACATTCAACGTCGCGGCCCTCACCGCGGCGGCCCTGACGAACGGCACGGTGCTCCACTACCGAGCCTCCTTCCCCGAGGAGAAGCGGGGCATCCTCTACATCGACACCGAGCAGGGACGTCCCCACTGCCAGCAGGTACTGCGGCGCATCCTGCGGTTGGCAGGACTGCCCGAGGAGCGGGATCACGACAACCTGGTGATGCTGACGCTGCGCAAATTTCCGCCCGACTTGCGGCTGGCCATTGTCGACCATGCCATCGGCACTATCCCCCACCTCGGTCTGGTGATTATAGATGGCATCCGCGACCTGCTCTACGATATCAACTCGCCCAAGGAGGCGACCGACATCATCTCCCGGTTCATGCAGTGGACCGACGACCGGCAAATCCACATCCACACCATCCTGCACCAGAACAAGAATGATGAAAACGCACGCGGCCACATCGGCACGGAACTCAACAACAAGGCGGAAACCATCCTGCAGGTAGAAGTGGACAAAGAGGACAAAGCCATAAGTGTGGTCGAAGCCGTGCACATCCGGGACCGGGACTTTGAACCTTTCGCTTTCCGCATAAACGAAGATGTCCTGCCCGAACTGGTAGAACCATATCTGTCCAAAGAGAAGAAGAGCGGGCGACCAACCAAAGAACCGTTCGATCCGGAGAGGGAGATTCCGGAGGATGTACATCGTGCTGCAGTGGATGCCGCTTTTGCCAATGGCAATATCGGCAGTTATGATGACTACCTGGAACGTCTGAAGGAAGCTTACGGATTGCACAATGTAAAGCTAGGCTACAACAAGGCAGTCAAGGTAGCCACCTTTCTTGGCAACAAGCAGATGGTAATAAAGGAGGGAAAAAATTATATTCTCAATCCAGAATGCCATTACTGAGTACAACTTTACTTTATTGTATGGGCGTATATATTAGAATAAAGCAAAGTCGGCAGGAAATCATCATGTGGGATACTCATTTTCTCCCCTCTTTTAGTGGACAATAATATCCTGCATTTCCTTGTCCAAGTGCCAATTCATTATACGCATCCGATATAGCTTGCGGGGAAGGATAAACAGGTAACTGTTTCGAGATATGCCAAGGTATAACCTCACTGCGTTACGGTTGTACATTGGCGCTCTTGACTGCTCAGTTCCTTCGCCAGTACGGTACTCGCAAGCTCGCACCTTTTCAACCATTATAACAACGAATCAAATGAAAGAAAATATTGTCAATACATCAACTTCCCCGAAAGAAACAAGAAGCGTCTTTGTCGGGGCAAAAGTCACACCCAGCCAGAGAGACCATATAAAATCACTGGCCGAACAATGCGGCATGACCGTAAGCGACTACATATTGTCATGTGCGTATAACTTCAAGCCCAAAGCGAGGCTCACGAAAGAAGAGACGGCACTGCTGCAGAATCTGGACAATTGTCGGTCTGATCTTGTAAAATATACCTCCGCACTTCACGGAATGTCCACAAAGCAGCGGATGGTAATGTTCAATCAGATTCCGTTCATGGTCGGCTGGCTCGGAGAACTTTCCAATGTTGCCGAAGGCGTCTGCCAATTCCTGGAAGCCGTAAAGGAGAAAAACAGAATTCCGTCCAACCCTCAATCCGAAGAAAAATGATTGCAAAAGCCAAAGCCATATCTTACGGTATCAATGACCTTCGTTATATTACTGGCGAATCAAAACACAAGAAGCATCCGGAAAAAATATATCGGGTATTGGACAATCTGTTGCCCTCGGATCTGGACGCTATGGGAATATGGAACTCCATGCAGTTGACCCTTGCCCAGCATCGGCCGATAAAGAATTCCATAATCAGAATAGAGTTGAGTCCATCGCCTGAGCATACCAGTTTCTACGACATTGAGGACTGGCAAAAGCTATGGCACGAGTTCGCTGAAGAGTTCGACAAACAAACGATTATCGGCAAGGACGGGAAAGTCCGTTCCTGCCCGACCAATCTGGCCAACAGCAAATACACGGTTTACCTGCACATGGAATCCAAAGGGAAAGTTCCCCATCTCCATGCTGCAATTTGCCGTTTTGATGAAAACGGCAACATTAACAATGACCATAACATTCATCTTCGGGCACAACGTGCAGCCGAGCGAGTTGCAGTGAAACGTGGCTGGGTGACTGCGGAAGACATCCGAAGTCGCAACATTCCGGAGGTAAGCAGAGAGTGCATGGAGGTATTGAGAACCATGCCATCATGGTCATGGGAAGAATACAAGAAGGCACTTGCCCGGAGAGGCTATTCCGTATATGAACGGAAAGATAAGAAAGATATTCTCCGTGGATATGCGCTCCTCAAAGGAAATACCAAATACAAGTCCTCCGAACTGGGAGTAGCACGTAACCTGATGATTTCGAAACTTCCCCGAACCTGGCAAAAGCTACACTACCGGGAGAGACTTGCCGCTCAGGTCAATACCTCTCAAATCCATAGGCCGGAACCTGTTAAAAGACCGACAGCAGATATGGACTATACCCACTATCGTTCCGGCTCGGTGTCCTACACGCTTTCTTCCCATAGCGGAAGGGAACAGCGTTTCTATATCCCGGAGCGGGTACTTGACTATTTCAACGAAGAGTTCGACTCCCGGGAGGTTGCCAACAGCAGTGAGCTGACCGACATAGCCGTAGCTATCTTTGTTGGTATGCTTGATACGCCAGCCGTATCTGCCGGAGGTGGTGGCGGAGGTTCGCAGAGCGATCTCCCCTGGCGGGACAAGGACGATGACGACCTGCAATGGGCCCGCCGCTGTGCCCGTGCTGCTACCCTCCTATTGGGTAAGAAACCAAGAACAGGATTAAGACGATAAAGTCATGGAACAGTCATACAAAAAGCAGCCGCCTCGTGCGACCGCTTTTTGTATGACTGTCTTGCTGGATATGGGGAAATTTATTTTATAAATCTGGAAAATTTATTAGACTAAATTAACCGAAAAACGAACTAAAAGAATCTATTTAAAACTTTCATCGGTATTCATGAGGACTTAATCATAGAAATATATAGTGAGCGGGAAAAACTCTCCCGCTTTTATCTTTTTATTGCATAATATTTTATATCTTCGTATTTCAATTGAATCAATACTATACATAGTATGGATAAACCCATGAACCGAATCAAGGAGGTGCTTGAAGAGAAAGGCATCAAACAGACCTGGCTGGCAGAGAAGCTTGGAAAAAGTTTCTGTATTGTCAATTCCTACGTCTGTAATCGACGGCAGCCAAGCTTAGAAGTGCTGTTTGAGATTGCTAAGATTCTTCAAGTAGATCCCAAAGATTTAATAGATAGCAAAAATTAAATATCATAAGTATATGGCTAAGACGCAAGACGAAATAAACGAGTTGCTGGCTTCGGATCTCTTTCAAAAAGGGATTAAGGATAAGTATATTATTATCAATGAAGGGAACTCAATAATTCGTTATAATTGTAAAAATCAGACAAAACGCCGCCTGCAGAACCCCGAGGAGTTTGTCCAGGCGGAAACATATCTGAAATTAATCTACGATTACGATTACCCGGCTTCAAATATTTCGGTTAATGAATCTGTGCAGATCGGTTCCGAAACTCGAGAAGCAGATATACTTGTATATAATGACTCTCATAGTAAAATCTTGGTCGTTGTTGAATGCAAGGAGGAGAATATTAATGAGCGACAATTTCAGGTTGCCGTAGATCAGGCATATAGTTATGCCCACGCATCAGCTGCTCGATACGTCTGGGTTACATCCGGAATCAAAGATGAGTATTATGAAATAACAAATATATCTCCGGTTTCCCGCATTAGCATCAGTGATATTCCCAAGCGAGACGGAGAAGTCAAGCGCTTTAAATATGTCAAGGGAGTAACCGAGCCTCCTCAAGGAACGCAGAGTGAATTGATTCAAAAATTTAAGTCGGCTCATGATGCATTATGGGGAGGTGGTGCATTGGCCCCAACGACGGCTTTTGACGAGTTGGATAAACTCATCTTTTGTAAAATATGGGATGAACGCTGGCGAGATAACGATCCTAAAAGTAAAGGGCAACCGTATAACTTTCAGATAATACATTATCCGGAGGATCCCCAAAACAACAAAGCAAAAGTCGAGCTTGAAGCTCGCATACGCGATCTTTACGAGCATGGGCGAAAGAAAGATCCCGAAGTGTTTAAGGATGATATTAAATTGGACAAGCATAAAATTTATACGGTTGTTCAATACCTTCAGGATATAAATCTTTCCAAAACAGACCTCGATGCCAAAGGTTTGGCATTCCAGAGTTTTATGGGAGAATTTTTCCGCGGTGATTTCGGCCAGTTTTTTACACCCAAGCCGATTGTTGAGTTTATTGTATCAGCCATCGGGGTTAATAAAGACTGGAAAATACTCGATACGTCATGCGGAAGTGGAGGATTCCTGTTGCATGCATTAAAAGCCGTACGGGACGATGCCAATGAAATTTTTAGTGATGAAATTGGCAGTGCCTCATGGCGAGACTATTGGCATGTATTTGCCGAGAAGCATTTGTTCGGTATTGAAATCAATGAGCAAATTTCGCGCGTAGCGAAGATGAACATGATTATTCATGACGATGGTCATACCAACATCATCACCAATGATGGATTGAAAAACAACCGTACTTTGGAAATTGAGAATCGCAATCTCAGTTTCCAGGATGGGACTTTTGATCTGATAATGACTAATCCCCCCTTCGGTTCGACGATAAAAGCGGATGAGGTCGGATATTACAAAGAGTATGAACTGTTCGAGAAAAATCTTGGGTTTACGGAGATTAAGGATCGAATCGCTGATGATAATAACAAAAACAAGTGGCGGGCCTCGCAAAGTACTGAAGTGCTGTTTTTGGAACGATGCTATAAATATTTGAACGAGGAGAACGGCTATCTTGCAATTGTTGTTCCAGATGGAATCTTGACCAATTCGTCGAGCCAATACGTGCGAGACTGGTTGATTGAAAAGTTCCGAATCTTGGCGGTTGTATCATTGCCGCAACACACCTTTGCCCATGTCAAAGCCGGCGTAAAATCATCTGTTCTGTTCTTGAAAAAACATCCCCAAAAATTGACTCAACAGTTTGAACAGACATTAAGTGATGTTAAGGCACTTGTCCGCGAAGAGAAAGGGCTGGATAAGGAGCAACGGGCAGAGCGAATGCTTGAATTATATAAAGAACGCATCTTTAAGTATTTCGACAACTATGAGGTCCTAATGGTAGAAGTTGAGAATGTTGGATATGACGCTACCGGGAAAAAAATTGAAGGCAATGAATTGCCAGAAATTGCAAATAAATTAAATTCATTTTTTTCTTCATTGTGAATATTATAGATTTATGATAATCAGAAGAGTCGAAATATCAAAATTAGTTGGAATGCGGTATGATGTTTCATTTTACCAAGAGCGTTTTGACTATTCTTCCCAAATATATCCTACATATGAATTAGGAGACATTTTATACATAAACCCATCAGTAACTTTTTCGGAACTGAGGGATAATGATGTAATCTCATATGTTCCGATGGAAGCCATTGATGAAAAGTATGGAATAATCTCTTTGGCTAAAAATATTACAGTCGCCAATACAAAAGGTTATACAAAATTTAAGGAAGGTGATTTGTTGTGGGCAAAAATAACGCCTTGCATGCAGAATGGGAAGTCTGCTATTGCTCAAAATCTACTTAAAGGAGTTGGTTGTGGCTCTACTGAGTTTTTTGTATTAAGACCAAAGAGTAGTAATGTATTAATTAAATACATACATTTTATTCTGCGAGATTATAGAGTTCTAAAGTCCGCTCAGAATTCTTTTGGAGGATCGGCTGGGCAGCAGAGGGTTTCTTCCTCATACTTGAAAACAATTAGAATACCTCTTCCTCCAATTGAAATTCAACAAAAATTAGTTGATATCTATACTGCTGCCCAAAATGCAAAATTACAAAAGGATAAAGAGGCAAAAGAATTATTAGAAAGCATTGATAATATTGTAACTCAACATTTAGGAATAAAACTACCCGAAAGAAGTGATTTCTCGGAAACAAAATATTTTACCCCTATATCAAAATTGATAGGTCAAAGATATGATCCATATTTTCATAACCCATATTTTGAGAGAGCATATGCAGAATTAACCCAATCAAAATATCCATTAAAGAAACTTGGTGATATCTCGATCTTGATCACAAGTGGTATCACTCCTAAAGCAGGAGGTGATGCATATACTGATTCACAAAATGGAATAGCATTTATTAGAAGCGGCGATATTGATATTAATGGGAATATCAATTTCGAAGAGTTGCTCTATATTAAACCAGAGGTTCATAATAAGCAAATGAAATCCTCTAAAGTTTATGACAATGACATTATGATTGCCATTGTTGGAGCTACGATTGGTCAAGTAGGTATCTATCACTCCGAAAAAGAAGCAAATATAAATCAAGCAATTGCTTTAGTGCGCCTAAAAGATGGTTATAATCCCGAATATGTAAAGGAATTGATTAAATCATCAATTGGACAATTGAATTTAGATAGACTCAAACGACCCGTTGCTCGAGCAAATATTAATTTGGAAGAAATTGCATCGATATCGATTCCTATTCCCGAAAGGGTAGAGACACAAGCTGCTATTGCCAATGAAATTCAAAATATACGAATTAAAGCCGAGGCTATTGAGAACGAAGGTTTTTCAATCTTAGAGAATGCCCAAAAAACAATAGAAAAAATGATTTTAGGATAATATGGACGATCTTGCTATAATTGGTGTAACGGCGGCTGTTGGATTGGGTAGTTCTTTAATAACTCTGATTATCACTAAGATAATAGACATCAGCCAAGAAAAAAAGAAATTTAAGAGAGAACTATTCAAGTTGATTTTTGAGCGCAAGACCAGTGTAGTAGAGAATGCCATGAGCTGGTATCAAGAAGCTCTAGACAATTACAGGATGCTACAAATGAGTTGTACAGCCTTTCAAGAAGGTCGTGAGGACTATGCTATGGCCAGATTGTATATTGCATGTCAACATTCCGATAAGTTGTTCAAAGAAGCTCCATCTCGGCTAAACCCGATTTATTTATATTATGATTTTTCAAAGGTTGAACAAAAGTATAAATCTTCTGAGTCGATAGACGAGATAAATGACCGTATAAATAAAATAGCTATTCTCATAATCAAAATACAATCAGCAGAGTCTGATAGAGAAAACACTGGAGATTCGAAACAGAAGTTAAAAAAGCTTTTATTATCACTTGCAGACAGTTTCAACAGTCAAATAAATGTTATCTTGGAAATTCAAGCCATTTTACGGAATGGCTATAAAATAAGTTTGTAGTATGGCAAAATTAGAAGGAATCATATATAAGACATTCGATCACTATGTCGTATTAAGGGGGTTTGCAGCTATAAAAGATTTAGCCCAAATATCTCACAGACCTGAATCCTACCAGAGAAACGCAGACAAGGAACACAAAAAAAGCATCATTCAGTTCTTGGCATCTGGTGAGTATAAATATTTTCCAGAGATAACATTAGCTTGTCGTGTTGAAAATTATACTGAATTCGCTAAAAATATTGGCATAGACAACGCCGTAGATCGGGATGATGCCCAATTTGTTCCCGGATTGAAAGTTTTAAGCGAACGGCTCCCGTATGATGGATATAGGGCTCGTCATGCTAATTTGACAAAAAATACGAATGCTGATCTTGTCAGAGTTGACGGGAACCATCGACTTGAGATATTTGATGAAAATAATGAAGATCTTTGGAAAGAAACAAAAGCGGATAAAGAAGAGCTTAAAAAATTGATAGTTCCTTTTACTGTTATATTCTCGGAAAAAGAATTTGGAGATAAGTTTGAAGCAGGTATATTTCACAATATCAACTTCAAGCAACTCCCATTACGACAAGAAGCAAGTCTGAGAATTATTCATGGTATTAACGCTTTCGATAATAAAGAATCATTAGGAAGTGAATATCCTTTAGCCTTAGGCCTAATAGAGGTTGTTAAGACAGGACAGTTTAATTCCATTCCATGGTTATCTGTTGTAGATGACATCTCAAAATCCTATTATAGGACAACGTGTTTATTTATTGCCAGATTACTTCTCTTCCAAAAGGAAATTCTTTATCCACAAAGGAAAGAATGCGTATGTGAATTAAAGCAAACAAGAGAGGAGCTTTTAAAGAGCGAAAATGAGATAAATATCATAGAGAAGGATGTAGATGCAAAATGGGATGAAATTCGAAACTTCGAATTAAATCAAGGGGATTTTGAAAAGATGTCATCATACAAAAAACTAAAAATAGAAATAAACCAGCTTCAGGAGGAATTAAAAATTAAGCAAAATGATAAAAGAGATTTGGAGTATAGATTAGCTCATTTAGAATATAAAGCGACTAATCTTCGACGTTATCGAAGAAGGTGTGAGAATACATCTGTAATATCAGAAGCTCTTACGTCTTTAATAGGAGTGTATAGATCCTTTGATCAAAAAAAATTGGGGAATATTGCATTTTTATGTGCTCTTGTGTATTATGCGATTTTAGATAAGATGCAAATGCAATCATTTATTGATTGGGCAGAACGCAATGGCATAAATAAAATTACCGAGCCTGATGATTTGTCAAAAGATTCAGCGGTTAATCTCATTAATATGTTTGAACAAATATATCAAGCAAAGAAAAATGAGATATTTATATCTATGCAGTTTGGCGATTCTCAAAGCGAATTAATATATGAAAAAATAACACGGGCTATAGAGAAATTTAATGAAAAACATAAAAGTATTCATTTAAATGCAACGCCAATTCGCATTGATAGGACAGTTGAGTCAAGTACTTTCTCAATACAAGACAAAATATTGGAGGCTATCAAGTCTTGTAGCTTGATTATTGCCGATTTAAGTAGCTCAAATATAAATGTGTATCATGAAATTGGTTATGCAATGGGCGTTGCAGAATCCCATAACATGATACCTAATATGATATTATTGTACAAAGAAGACACTGATCACAATAAGGAGAAGAAAGATGTTGATAAATTTGTAGGGTTCAATTTGAGAAATCTATCTCAGTTAAGGTTTAAGGACTACAAACAACTTGTGGATGGCTTAGTTGACCGATTAGAAAAACATTATGGAGTATAATTATTGGGAGAAATAGTAATCACATATCTTATAGATAGCAATCTAAAAGGAACCTAATATGGTAGTGTAAACTAAACTGTGTCAAGTAAAGGAAAAAGAAAATATTAACTTTACATGCACACTTTAGTTTACAGTCTCACGTCATATTCAATTCATCAGCACAAGACTTGACAGATTTTGTGATTCTGCATAGAATATTCTTTTCAAAATATACGGAAACGATACTATGTTCAGTCGCTCATATGTCTATCTAATTACTGTATATTTGTCATATTTAAATTTCTGGATTAGTCTGTATGTATTTACGAATCCATGAAGATGTTACAACATATAAGATACCCCATGTATCTACTAATGGATGAAGGTACATGGGGCATCTGTATTATCCTAATATATAATCGAGAATTGCTCTTAATGTACTACTCCATAAAATAATACAGGATAGTACACTCTCTATTCTTCGAGTTCTTCTTCAGAACTTGCTCTAAATTCAAAAGCCAATTCTGAATACGGAATATTGCACTCAGAGAACATGCCATGGATAACCCAAATCTTTGAAGATGTGCTGTTATCGGTCCAAACATATAAGCCGTCCGAAAACTCCATCCGTCCTGATTCCGGTGTATTTGAGAAACCATTTTTTTCATTAGCACATAGCCATTCCAAGGTAGATCTTTTCTCTAACAATACATGACCGCACAACTGTATAAGCATTTCTTTCCAAGTGGCTACATTGTATTTTACACCTCGATAAATATATGCCTGCAATTTTTTACCAGTAAATTCAAAATCTTCATCATCTAAGGATGCAGACTCGGCTTCTATATGAACAGGGACAAAAGATGTTGTCGGCATCGGCCATAATTGCATAAATACGTTTAGCAATTCTGATTGACGTTGTTTCATCTCATCTTCAGTCCATTTTGTGCAAGATTTAACAAAGTTGTTCAAACGGAAAGCACTATCATTGAACCCCTTCTCCATATCTCTTTTTTCTGCAAACGTCAAATTGCTATACTGCGAATTATAACCTGTCAACGTCAAATTGGCCATAGTATGCAGATACTGTTGGTGGATACGCTCCCAATCCTGTCCCAATGCCTGTTTCCATTTTTCAGACAAAGTTTGAGGCATTATATGCTCAATCGTAATCTCTTTCTCGGACAGCGATTTGACAACGTCGTGTCTTTCCTTACTATCCCTATTTTCCAAACGCTCTAGAATAAACATTCGGGCATTGACTGGCATTTTATATACTTGACGCGTACAAAAATCTTCTTTGACTTCATCGTCGGTTGGAAATACCGAAGACCGGCCCTTCTTCAATAGTTGATACGTTAAGACTTCAATATATGAAGGTTTTACTCCTTCTTGTGCTTTTGTAATAATATTTAATGCTTCTTTATGCAATGTGGAGAATACCTTGTTTAAGGCATTTGATGGTAGATTACATATTATTCTTCTTGCCCAATAAGACTCTATTATATCAAGTACCTTAAGTTGTTCATCAATCCCCATTCCCGAAGAGTTGGCATAATCAAAGAATGCCATATAAAACGGATATGCCACGGTTGAGTCCAACGTACGGACCTGATTTATTTTTTGATTTATTTTATCATTATCAAAATCAGCCCTATCTATTTTTCTGTATATTTGGGCGTAATGATACATATCAGATAACAATGTTGTTCTGTCACATCGTAGAGATTCAGCATACTCCTTGAATATAAAGTAGATTTTGTCGATTTTACCGATTTTGCCTTGCTTCATTGTAAGATAATCCCTGACAAAAGATGATGGATCATACTTTGTAGCCTCTTCAATCGGATTCCAGTATGCTGTATATAATGATTCCTGTTCTGCTGGAGACAATGACATCAATAAATAATTGCGAATCTTATCAGCCTCACTAAGATCTAGACCTGTAGAATTGAGGCTTTCAAATATCAACTGTGGATCATCATCTTCGTCTAGACGAATATTTATGACTTCAAGTTTTTTTATTGCATCAAAAAGCACGTCCACAGTCAAGCCACAACCGACAACATTATTATAAAGGCATTTATAATTTCGCGTTACATTTGAATCAATAATGTAGTTGTCTACTGGCTTATACAATAACGCATCAAATGCCTGCATATCTTTCTTTATGGGCTTTAATTTTACCTTACGCTCGTCTTCCTGATATTCATCAACCAGATAGCGTTTGAATATCTTCTCAACGAGTTTTGGGTCTTCAACAGAAATTTTATTCTCCTTACTTGCATTGACCATGGCGATTAAGAGTAGGGAAACCGTTGTAATACGCTGTTGTCCATCTATTATATATCGATCTTCAGTACCACTCTGGATACTAGAAACAATACTCCCAAAGAAATGGCTTTTTCTGTCGCTGTTATGAAGTTTAATTAAATCATGGAAAAGCTGTTCACAATTTTCTTCTTTCCAATCATAATTACGCTGGTAAAGCGGAATAATGAATCTTTTATCAGATCCATCAAAAAATTTTATTAATGGTTGGGCATCTCCTTTCATATATTTTCATTTAGTAAATTACAAAGATAAACGCAATCAAACATATGGAATAAAAATGAATTAGAAAATAGATTATGATTTCTTCTAATATTTCTTAAGTGAGATGTTAGACACCAGTACTTACTTCAAATACTCTCGAATCGCTTGAATAAATTCATCTCCATATTGTTCATATTTACGGTCTCCAAGTCCTTTAATTGCGACAAATTCTTCACGTGACACTGGCATATCTGTAGCCAATCGAACCAAAACATCATTTTGCAGAACACGAAATGCCGGTAATTCATTCTTTCGTGCTATCTCTAGCCTCAATTTTCGAAGTTTTGCAAGGAGAACCATATCGGTCAGAACTTTTCCCTCGTAATCAACAAACACACGGAAACCATCTTTTTCGATAGTCTGAACAGCGTTGCCTACAGTATAAATCAGTGACTTCCTGTGTTCAGTGTCAGAGGTTAATGTCTGTTTTATAGGAATCATCTCAGGAACAACTTCTTTTTGAGGAGCAGATGCCTGTTGATCCATAAAACTGGGACGAACTGACGAGTGGTCAAGCTGTCCAAAATCGTTATTTCTCCATGCAAAATAGTGAGTCTGATTTAACAGCCTTCCACATCCCGATTTATCCTGTTTGTAATTGGTACATCCCAAAATATACCCAGAGCGTCCTTGCTTAACAATTAAATATCCATCTTTGCACCAATCACATTTCTGAATAGAGAGCTCACCTCCTCGTTTATCGTTGGTCATAAAACCGCAGATCTCTTGATCATTCGTACAAATCCACAATTTAAGGCCATAGTTTTTATTCCAGCGAAATTGCATTGGATAGCCACAAATAGGACAACGGTCACGAACAGTAGATGACAATGTAAAATCTGTTTTCAGTTCACCCTTCAAGGTAACATTCGGATAATTTTGGGGCTCACTCAATAGTTCTTTAATGAAATCTGATGGACGTTTTTCGGGAGTAACGATGAAAACACGATTTTTTGTTCTGGTTAGAGCTACATAGAAGAGACGTCGTTCTTCGGCATAGTTGTAGGAAACATCATTCGAAACCACTAAGTTCAACACTGGATCATCATCCACCTTCGACGGGAACCCATAGGTTTCATCCTTTGCATTGATGATAATCACGTTGTCGGCGCTTAATCCTTTTGAGCTGTGAGCAGTCAGAAATTGAAGTTTTACTTTCGATCCGTATTTCGAAGAATAGACCTTTCCGCTTTTTTCGTCGAAATTAAAATCCTTTGAATAACACATATTACGGGCATCAAATCCATATCGCCCAATTAATAGGATCGATGCTACATTGGATTTCCCTTCCGCTGCATTGAACTCCAAAACTTCTTCAATTGCCCGGTTAATAGCAACTCCGAGATTATAATATTTACCTCCTTTCTGTTTCTCCTCTTTTTTCTCTGTCGTCTCAGAATAGGTATGAATGATTACCGGATTAGTTATCCGTTTTGGAGAAATCAATTCCTTACGAATCTGTGCTGCATTCTTTTGAATAAATGTCCCAGCAATATTGATAATCTCTTGCGCATTGCGATAGGTACGGGTTATTTTCAACTCCTGACCATATCCTACTTCTTCACAGAAACGGGTAAAAAGCGGAAGTATCGAACCACTAAAAGCATAAATGGATTGCCAGTCATCACCGACTGCCATGATTTTGGCATTGCACAACTGAGAAAGTTCCCTCACCAGATTATAACGTTGTCGAGAAATATCTTGATATTCATCAACAATGATGTATTGATAATCGAGATGTTCTTTGTCGATTCGCTTTTTGCGGATTAACTCAGCCGATTCATTAATCATATCCTGAAAGTCAATACTATGTTCCTCTTGTAGTCGTTTTTGATATTCATAATAACAGACCTTACAGACATCTAAGAACAATTTTGTCCGTACGTTTTTGCTTGCAACCTTAAAATCGTCGAACTTTTCAGCTGAATATCCTTGTGTTTTGAAATTATTGATAAAGGTACAAATCAGCAGTGTCAACCGTGTAATATATTTGTTCTCTTCTGAATCTACTAACTTTTTGTAGACCTCTTCAGTGGGGCGTTTATTTAATTTATACCCTCTCCGCAGCAATTCTTTCTCCAGATGATCTAGATAATCCAGACCGTCATTATGTCGCGAATAAGTGCAGATCAGGTCTGTATGATGCATTTCGTGCAAACGTTTCTTGTCCTGAATCCGAGTGATGTAACGATCAAGTTCCTCCTTTGTATATCGGCTACTTTGTCCATCCTCAGTGATGCCAAAATGCTCTATATAGGTTGTTTTATCCTGTTGTATGATTTTGAAGTCGGGAGTATAGGGTTTGTTGGCATCTAAAATTGGGTATTGATAGATTGGTTCGTATTCGTACTCAATTTGATGCATATACAAATAATTAGCAATCCGCACTTCTTCTATAGACCGTACAAATTCAGTGTTGAGTGTCTGGGCTTTTTGCGTCTTTCGATCGACAATCTGCTTGACATATTCATGAAGATTGCTCTTTAAAGTTGACAAATCTGCTTTAGCTATAAACTGAAAATATTCATTGACTTTATCTCCTTCATAAGGAGCCGTAAAATAGGATCCAAAAAAGAGAATTAGTTTATCAACCATTACGGGATCTTGAAGTACGACTGATTTGAGATAAGTATTGATGACTGTATACAAAAATCCGCCATCCACAATTTTCTTTCGATTTTCTTCTCCTTGTCTCAAAATAGCATATCCGATAGAGTGAAATGTAGTAATTGGACAAGCTATGCGCAAATTATGATTGATTCGTTCGCGTAATTCTTCGACAGCTTTGTTGGTAAATGAGATGACCAGAATTTTGCTGGGATCAAGACCTCGTTTCTCTACTAGATAACGAACCTTAGCAGCCACGGTTGTGGTTTTGCCGGCTCCAGCTCCCGCAATAACCAATGTGTTGTCTTCTTCCGATAATACAACCTCGCGTTGTTCCCGATCAAGTAATATGGCCTGATCACATGCCTTTAGGATATTATCAAGATATGCTTTCTCTTCTTCCATATGTCGATCGACATAAATATCATTATGTTTCTTAATAGTTGGAGATGTAGTCGCAAGGTCTTTGATTTCAGCATATGCCTTGCAGAATGCATTTATTTGTGTACTATCAAGCCCATGCTTTACTGCATATTCATCCAACACTGCTGATTGTGCTAAAGTCTCGAAGAATTGCTCAACTTTATCATAGGTTTCGATGAGCGCTTTATAATCACTACGAGCAATAAATTTATCCTGGGCTAGAAGGTTTGCAAAGGCATTATTGAATGCCAGAGCTTTCATATATTCTGACGTTGTTCGAACCTTCTCGGTGGTATTACCCTCCGAAGAATGTTGAATCTTTGAGCGCCCCAGACGTTTCAGAAAGTTAATAAATCCCATAATAGTCTAATCTTTTTATAACAAAAAAGTGGAGATTAATTAAAACGGCTGTTGCCGCAACCATTCACCCATAAAACGGTCGTAAATGATATACCCGCAAGATGTCTGATAGACCAATTCTTTATCAATCAACTTTTTCAATGAAGCACTTACGCTACTTGCTGCACGAAGTCGATGCCTACTGATAAAATCTCCGGCAAGTACTTCTTTGACGCAACCTTCTTGAGCAATGGCCTTTAACAAGCGCACATGACCAGCTGAATAGGCCTTCAACAGATCTGCATACGAAAAACTTTGTTCTGAAATAATCTGCTTCATCGCATATGCCACCAACTCCATATCTACATCCAGATTATAACCATACAGGCGATTGAGGACACACTGGATATACCATGTGTGTCCGTCAAATTTATCGTAAATTGCATTGAAGACTTCTCGGGGAAGCTGCACGCCATGCTTAGCAAAGAGCTTGACAGCAAAACAAGCATACGCCTCACGGTCAATTGGACCTATAGTTAGCAATTGAGTGCTCTGATAAAACGGCCTTTTCGACGATGTGAAAATCTCCTGCATCAAATGTTGCTTACTGCCAGCAAAGATGAAGTTCACATTTGGCAGGAACTGGATATATGAGCGCAACAGAGCTTCAATTCCTTTCTCGGGGTATTCTGCTATCTGCTGGAACTCGTCAATGGCAATATAACACCGTTTTTCTGAAGAAGCCAGATAATCAAATATCTCTTTCAATGTGCTCTCCTCCTCCTGAGGTGCCACATCAATAGTCACTTTTGGAACTCCTGTCAGTTCGTCAATGGTAAATACACGACGGCAACTGCGGATAAACTGTCCGATTTGGCTTAGTGTTTTCTGAGGTACAGTATCCAACCGCCCCAATACAGTATTGGCAAACAACCGCACAAAATCACCCATTGATTGCGTGGAATAGATATCCATATAGAGAGTGACAATATCGGACTCCTGCTCTTTCAGGCGATAAAAGGCATTGCGGATCAGACCTGTTTTGCCTATGCGGCGGGGAGCAATCAGCGTCACATTACGCCCATTGTGAAGTGCGTCGAGAATAGTTGCTGTTTCCGTCTCACGGTCGCAAAAGAATTCGGGGCCGTGATAACCTGCTATGAGGAAAGGATTGTTCGGCTTCATATTATGCTATCCAATCATTACACAATTATCGTAACGCGAATATCGCAATTAACTGCAAAACAGCCAAATAATTTACTAAAGAATTTATAGCCATATAAAAGACAACTTTACTTTATCTCCTTATTCATACCTATATTTAATAAAAACAGTTAAATAATGAGGAAAAGTAATGGTAACTAAAAACTTTTTATATAACTCATAGACTTTCTTTTGCATAAGCTTTATCATTACATTTATGATCATTGTTCAAAATCATTGTCTCATTTATGTTTCATTACCTTCAGGAAACCCTTCATCATGACTTCTTGGAGAACGAGAAGAACAGCTACTTATTATATACTATTACAGCAGAACGGCAAAAGAAAATTTGAAATGAATACCGATATGGGTGTTCCAGCTAAATGTCCCTTACTTGCCGAAAAAGAAACTCCTATTTTATTACTTTGCGACATCTACCGAACAGCAGATTATTGACAATGTCTAACAAAAGCAGCAGCTAACATTTTGTTTAAAATGATATCTGCAGGAAAGATGAATAATTTTATATGAATGAAAATATTAAGAAAAACGCGCATTCTTTTGTTGGGCATTCTTTTATAATTACCTTTGTGAAAAGGTAAAGTATCAGATAGAATGAATCCTCTACCAAGAATTAATAGTAACTGTAATTTATGAAAAATACTAAACCAATATCTCTAAAACAGCTTTTAACAGGCTCCTCTGTCGATTTTTTAAGGCAAGAAGAGATGCAGTGTTTAGCAACTCAAGATGGACTTCCTGAGTTGATAAGCCAATTACTTTATTATAAAGAAGAGGGTAAGGCATTATACCCGGAAATATATATATTTGATGATTTAGAACTGATAAAGAAAATATTGAATAACCCTCAGATTTGTCATATTGGCAAAGGGCAGAAAACCAAAGATACAATGCTTAAAGCATTGAAAAAGTGTGCCCCATTAACGGAAGGAGGATGGGTCATCTATATTTTAAGGCGCGAAGACGAATTTGAATATGGCGTTTTAAAGGCTGGTGAATCAATAGTTTCAACATCTGTATCTGAAGCGTTAATTGAAAGCGGCAGTACAGATGTTAAAGCTATACTAGTACATCAAATAGCTGAAAAATTAATTGAAGTAAAGGGAATTAAAGCAGATACACTATTAGTAAGTTATGGTAGCAACGATGCTGTATCTGATTCTCCACTCAAAAATCAAATAGACTTTATTAAAACGATAGTCAAGAATGTCAAAGACGAGCTAAGAGATCCCGTAACAAATTTTTTAAAAAAAGTTTTTCTTGAAGTGCTTCAAAAAGGGCATGGGACTTTAGCCTGTGTTATTGACTCAAAAAAAAAGACTCTCCCAATCAAACTCCAAGATGGGATTGAATTGCGAGAACGTATCAATATCACAGAAGCAATAGCGGATCTATTAGATAAGAAAGATTTACAAGCTAATTCAGTTCTTGAAGGGTATTTTTCGCTCATAACAGGTATGATGGAAAGTGATGGAATAACAGTATTTACAAATAACGGAGAAATCGCGGCATACAACGTTTTTGTAAAACACCCTCCTAAATTAACTTCCACAACAGGAGGAGCAAGAAGTCGAACTTTTTTGACATTATGTGAAATGATAAAGAAAGGTATTGAATCAGCTTACATACAATCACAAGACGGTAAAATTGAATTTAAAGATGGAAAATAATACTATAATACTTTGGCAAAATAATGAGAATATTGCTTTGCCAACCAAAATATCAACACCGGAATTAGTTCATTGTGGTGTGCAATTATCAGCAAAAGATCAAAGGCAAATAATAACGGCATTTGAAAATGGGTCATATGAAATGGTATCTACTTTCATTTGGACTAAAACGATAAATTCATTAAAGAATCAACTCAGTAAAATGGGCTTATCTTTTATCGCAGAAATGTTGGATAGGCCTGATATTAATGAACATACAGACTTACAACAAGCTATTTCTGATTTTGAAGCTATAAGATTAGCTGAAGAATTAGGGGTTATTAATGGTACTAGTGCTTTTAGATTAAGACAAGCGATGGAAACCGTTATTCATTTTAATAAACCAGATTTAGATAGTAATGATGCTGATAATGACCTATCGGAAGAAGAAACAAAAACTATAATTCGATCATGTATTCAAGGAGTTTTAAAGTATAGCAAAATTGAAGCTCCGATTGATTTTAAAAATTTCCGAAGAGATTTGGAAGAAACTACTCTTACTGAGGATAATTTATATGTTCACAAGTTAATGAGTAGTCCATATTTCTTTCATAGAACAACTATTCGCATTTTATTATCATTAATAAAAACTTCTTCTGGTGCCCAATTGGAAAACTCATTAGCAAATTCTAATTTAATTATTCCAAAAATTTGGACAGGATTACAACACCCTGAAAAATATCAGATAGGAAGATGTTATTCTGAGTTATTCGCTGATGGTCAAACTAAGGCCGCAAGCGGATTAAAGCAAGTTTTATTAAAAGTTAGAGGATTTGATTTTGTTCCTGAAGATTTACGTTCAACTTCATTTGTTAAAGTTGCAAATGAAATACTTAAGGCTCATGATGGTATGAATAATTTTTACAATGAGCCTATTCATATGAATACTCTATCCAAGATGGGTAGTGTTATTCCTATTCCAGCTTTTTCAATCTGTATGACAGCTATTCTTTCTGTAAAACTAGGAAATGCCTATGGGGTATCAAACGCAGCTCAAGATGGAGCAAATTCCTTATTAAAAGGAATTACACATGATCGTTGGGTTTATTTCTTTAAAGAATGTTTATTATCCAATGACCGAGTGCTATTTAAATTAATGCAATATGCTCCTTCTCGCCGATGGATTCAATATTTTTCTTCTATTGATATAATAGATAGTATATTGCCTGAAATAGCAAACCGAAAAATAGTGTCATTACTAAAGGCTACACAAGAAAGGAATCAAGAAAAAGTTAATAAAATAGCCAGTGATATATACTCATCTATTGGGTATTCAAAATAAAAGAAATAAACATGAAAAGACATAAATAGACTAAATTATAAATTTCTGTTTATTGTTGCTTAGGATAAAGAATAAGATGGCATATGAAGATGACAGAGCAAAATCACTTCTTATGCCATCGTTATTCTGTACTTTTTCACACAGTAAACCTTCCGTAAAGTATGTATTTGGAAAATTTAGCTGTTATTTTTCCATATCACCAAAACTGCACCTCTTTCTGGCTTCCAATATAATGTCTATTTGCTTTGCCCAATCCTCCATTGTCATAGTAATATGGCCTTTAGCCATTCTTTCTGGCATATTCAAGACTACATTGCCAAAACGCTCCATACCTTCCAGTTTCTGCTACTTTCAAATAGTTTTTAGCAACGCCCACTTCAGTTTTCAAAATTTTACCATATGAAATATTTCCCAAGATTATAGAACATTGTTTGACAATTTTCCCATCAGCGCAATTACCGAGTTTTTCTCGGTAATTGAATCTTTGCTTAGTGTTCCGAATTCAATTTTGCAATAACATGGCAAAGCTATCTGAATATGATTTGCTCTTTTTATGCAGCTTCTTTCCAGATAAACAGTCCCTAATCTATTCATATTTGAGGAAGTTGTATTATATTTGCAGTGCAGTCCCGGTCGTTCCTCTCCCAGCTTTCAGTTACTGGTGATGAATCCGGGTTTTATTTTTTGCATACAAGGCACCTTTATTTGTTGCTCAAGTATCTGTTTTGTGGTCATTAGTATATCTTGAAGCCTAATTCATAGTTAAGCCCTGAATATAATTTATTTATCGCAGATGTTAGACCTTGTCGCATAGTTAAATATCCGGTCAAAATATGCAATATCGTTTATCGTGTTTTAAATGCCATCAACAGATTTTGTATAACCGGATATACTCTTGGCTCCAGTCTCTGTCTTGAAGTTTTCTAACTCTTTTTCACTTCCCAGCAATGTGCGGCAACTGATGAATGTGCAATTTCATTTTAATTATAGGGAAAGGACGTCCTTGCTCATCATACTCGGTCCGTTCATATTCTTGGAAGCCCAAATGCCGGTAAAAGTTTCTGGCCTTCGGATTCTGTTCGTTTACATCGACATAGATGCAGCCGTAATCCCTGATTGCTATATCCATAAGTCTTTTCCCTAGACCACAACCGAAATAATCCGGCAAGACGAAAAGCATCTCTACCTTTTTGTCTTCAATACCGATGAACCCTGAAGGCGCATTTTTATAATGCAGGACAACAAGGTCTTCCACTGATTTGAGTGCAAGACATACATCCGGAATCAAATCATGGATATCAGATTCCGTCAGGAAGTGATGGCTTGCCTTTACTGATTCTTTCCAAAGGTTGAGTAAGGACAAAATCAGCTCTTCCGTACGGGCATTCTTGCATATCGCTTGTGGCAGAGTCAGATATTTGCGAAAATAGAGCATATCCTTCAGTATTTTTCCGTCCTCTTCTATAGGATGATCATAGTTGAAGGTAAAGAAATCCGACACAGTATGGGAATAATGAAATCCGCATTTCCGATAAAATGATATTGTACGCATACTGTCTCCGGTTCCTACAGTCATAAGGTTGAACTTGTCCGCATAATGTCGGCTCAGAAAATCAGTCATTTCTTTGCCATAGCCTTTTCGCTGATACTCCGGAGCTACAGCCAGACTTTTTATCTCGCATATACCGTTCCCCTCATCCGTAACTATTGCAGAACATATCGCGACGCCATCTTGGTTGTACATAACAAACATATCTCCTCTCCCGATATATTTGTCAATCATACTTTCCTGTTCGTCTGCCAATAAAAGAAGCGACAAAAAACGTTTCCTTTCCGATAGTATTTTCTTTATGACTGTCTGCATTTTGAGTGATAATTTTTACAAAGGTAATATTAATTCATCTGGTCAGTCGGATAGTTTTATAGGAAAATCCGCTCTATATCCTGCCATTCTGCATTAGAGACAAGCGCCTGATATTGCTCCTTGGTCAGCACCGAATTAGTATCGTCCGAGCACTCGTATTTCCACGGCAGTTCGTAGACGAGAACAAATTAATCACATAATTAGCCAAATCTCATGAAATTCTGGAGATTTGGCTGATTATAGTTGATTTTTGAAGCAAAAGCAACGCTTTCTTTCAATAGTATCAAGGTTGTATCGGATATAATTTACGTGTTGTTTTTTCTGTCATACTCTTTTTAATGTAGGCTTATCCTTTCTTCTTGCTGCCATTCTGCAATAGAGACAATCGCCTGATATTGCTCCTTGGTCAGAACCGAATCAGTATCATCCGAACATTCATATTCCCACGGCAGTTCGTAGACGGAGCCTTCTTCCTGATAGCCCATATAGTTATGATAGGAATTGGGAACCAGTCGTACATAATCCTCTTCCCTCAGAATCCTTAGGAGCTTCTCTGCATCATATATCAGCAGCGGTGCCCCGGCCTTATATAAGGCTGTCGCTACTTCAATGGCCAATCCGGCATTGGCAGAATAACTGTTGGAAACAACAATTTTCCACCCCTGTTGCCGGTCGTGTGAGGCAAAGATATTTAGACGTGAAAGGCCCAGTTCACCATAGTGGTCAGTTGCGAATCGCATGAAATCCTCCGGACTGTCAATGTCATACATTTCCATTACATCCACAAACTTCTTCCGCTTGTAATAGACCACATCACGCAGTTCTTCTGGAACATCCTGCTGGTCTGTATGGATGCGCCCTCTGAATCCCAACTTCCGGTGATAAGCCTCATACACCTCGTTGGCAATGCGGTAATATGTGCAATACTTTCGTATGGTCATGGTTTCAAAAAGAGGGGCAGAATGCCCGTACACCGAGTCCTCCAATGCCTTGATGGCCGTTTCCCGATCTTCCACCTCAATTTTGAAATTCGGCACTATGCGATTAAAATCCTTCTGTGCAATCCGTCCTGTACGCTGTTGGTACGGAAGGTTATGCGCCACGTAATCGTTGAACCTGTCGGGATTTGCGACAATGACATCAATTATCCGTTCCAGATAGTCAAAGAGGCGGATCAGGTTCTCCCTGCACCACGTATCATCTGGTTCTGCATCCGTACACTTGGGACAATTCGTAATGATAAAACGGGTATGCTTCCGGTCCGTAACACGGATTGACCGGGAATCCCCGTATCGACTTGAAGCGACATGAAACCATCTAGTCTCCACCGGGTTGAATGCAAGCCAATCCGCAAGGAAGGCTTCCCGACTGTCATATTCCCCTGAAGCAATCAAATTCTCGGCATTCCCCCACTCTTCCGGTGCAGGCCGTGGCACTTCTATATAGAATCCCCGGTACTCATCGTCACCCATTACGGCCAGCCGCTCGAACCGATGCTGTATCTCAACCAGCCGTCCAAGCATATCGCCACCAACGACAATTTCCCATTGACGGCTTTCACCCAATGCTTCCAAATGCGAGGCATTCAAGCCGACATCCTTTGCCAAGTCGGTAAGGAGCGTTCTATCTATAATCTTTCTTTCGTTCATTTCTATATGTCCATTAAATAGCAATAAACCTGTATTGTATCTTCATCTTACTGTTCTCCTTTCTTTGATTGCTCAATTTGTTTCCCTATGATTGCCTTCACCTGCGCAAATGAAACCGGAGTGAAATCGTTGTTGTCCACTCCGACATCATATTGTGTCGGAAGAAGCATACTCAGCCGATAAGCATCCTTTCCGGTATTGTTCCTTCGGGTATGCACGTGTCCGAAAAGCTGCCAGGTGTCATCGTATGAGCCGCCATAGCAAAGGAATGGACAGTGATTCAGATAAATCTTCTGTTTATCCACCTCGATATACATCTGCATTGTTATCTGCTCGAAGTATTTCGTGTAATTCTGCCTCAGGTTCTTGATGTCGTGGTTGCCGGAAATAAGGTATATTTTCCCGTTCAGCCTGTTCAGTACGTTTACCCATTCGCCAGAACCGCCCAGACAGAAATCACCCAGGTGGAACACGATATCCTCCGGACTGACTACTCGATTCCAGTTGGAAATAATCGTTTCATTCATGTGCGATACATCCTTGAATGGCCTGTTGCAGAACCTGATGATATTGGTGTGGTTGAAGTGGGTGTCGGATGTAAAGAACACCCTGCTTCCGTCAAATTTATAATTCATAATCTTTCCATTCATGCGCATCACTGCGCGGTTAATAATACGTTACAATTCAGCCCGTGGACGGAATTGACGGAGAAGAGCACATCGTGCGAACGTCACCAACAGGCATCAAATAAACTGCAAGCCGAATGCAGATCCAGTCATTGACCGGAATATGCTGAGGCGCAGCGTTTATTGTAGATCAAAGATCTAAAACAAAAACCGTCGAAAAGTTTGGTAAGAACTCTCCGACGGTTTTCATTTATCGTTTCAGCGGGATACCAGCATCATCATATCCCCGATGGTTTATCAGACGTTTGTCGGAAAATGTTTCCAAAAGTATAGAATGCTCCAATGCGCAAAGTATGGACACACGACAATCTCTCAAGGCATTTTATGCCTCGAGCCGATACAGTGTTCCAATTGTTCATTCTTCTTTGCAGCATTGTAAACCCTATGTTTTTATTCAATTGAAGGCGCAAAATTACGGATTTTCTTGAGGACCAGCAAATTTCTTTAGAGAAAAGCCGATATGAAGCAAACTGCTGACCCAAAAATGCAAAAGTGCAAGTGCAAACGAATATTCAGTTTGTACTTTGGCCCTTTACAGAGAAAGTTCAAAGTATCGGCCTTGAGTACTAACTTCGGTGATGGTTTAGAGTTTTACATTTTTTCAGGCGAATAATACCTGTTATCTCACACTTTTTCCAACGAATCAAACTCCCTTTATACACTTTTCCATCAAAATGAAGCTTAAACCCAACACTTTTCCATGAAATCAGCAACTGTTATAAGGAGATTTTTGAAATGATATGAAATCGCAAATAAAAGCGGCCAGAGTATATTTCCCTGGCCAATTCTTAAGTATTATTGGTTCTGACTATGCTTCTGTAGTTACAGATACCTGTTGCTCAACCCTTACAGGCGAGTAAACAAATCCATTGAGATCAAGCTGCTTAGTAACCTCATCGTATACCTCGTGCTGGCGCTTATTATCGCGGATTGTAATAATCAGGCAGAACTCCTGGCTAATAGCCTCGTCATTGGAGCCTTTCAAATCCTCGATGAACTGACGGTACAAGCCTTCAATTTTTAGATACCATGATTTAGGAGTCTTGAGAAAATCGTCTTTCTTACCTTGTGTCAGCTCACTAAGGTCAACATTCCATTTCTTGATTGGCTGGAACTTGTCGCCGTAGTCTACCAGCATTCGTTCGGATGCATATGGCGTGTCGGTATCTCTATGTGCTTTTGTTCCATATAGAGATGATCCGAGCAGATTTTTGCGTCCTTCAGCACCGATTGGATTCTTGATATTCCTCTTGGATGTGTCACGCAGTGTCTTGCTGTCGTATGTTCCGAACATAACCTTGATATTTGATTGGCAGTATTCAGCGCCTTGGCTTGCATTAAGCATGGGCTTGCTAACAAGAGTTACTTGGATATTGCCGTATAAATATCCGTTTTCGTCAACCATAGATTGAGGATAAGGAAAATCGAGGATTTCAATGAAATGTCCTTTCTCAAGCGTATCCTGGAGTATTAGTGTGGTCTCGTACTTGTCATTATACAGAATCTTATTGCTTGAAGCTGGAAGGCCAAACCCTGCGTATTTTAGCTTGTCGCCAATCTCCATTTTCATTTCTGCCGGATAGTGAGCTGAATGAATAATCAGGGCTTTCGCCAGAAGAGGACTGAACGCCTCTCCTATCTTCATCTGCAAACCAGCTACTATAGCGGTAACACGCGGCGTTGAAAAACTTGTTCCAGCCTTGCCGGTAATACTACCGTCAGGAGTGAAAGATAGCACTGGAGTCTCTGTTATTTCACCATCATCTGTGACCCCAGCGTTGCCGCCATAACTTACGACTTCCGGCTTGATGATGTGGGCTGGGCCACGGCCTTTCCTGGAGAAAGGAGACGGACAATTTTCGTCTGCCCGATCAAATTCTCTCTTCTTATGTGCTATTGAGCCAACCACAAGACTTCTAACTGAATCTGCTGGTATAGCAATACGTGATACGGGTACTGGTAAGTTTTCGCAGTTTCCGGCAGACTTTACAATCAGAACATCGAATTCATCCTGTATGCTGTCTAGTTCCTTCGCATAATCCGAGAATTCCTGCTCATCAGCTGTTAAGTTAGTGCCAATAGACATATTCCAAATTTTGATGTCAGGTTTATGGCTTATGGCTTCACGAATATTCGAAATGACCTCATCTTCATACATGGTCTTGTAATACTTGCTGATAACTGTGGCATCATACAATTTGCATCCCTGCCCACCAGCACACTCTTTGTCAATAAGTTCATCACCATATTCAACTATTCCTGATACGAACGTTCCGTGCTTCTGATCTGTGTCTTCATCTGTAAAAGAAGTAGCTTTATCTTCACATAACCACGGAGCAAGATGTGGTATTCGTGCGATGCCTGAATCAAGTATTCCGACTACAGGGTAATTAATGCCATCTTGCGGCTTCTTTATAGCAACATCTTCTGCGTATTGGATAGAGTCTTCATCAAACTCGAGTACAGGCATATCAGAAATGGATTGCACACCTTCAAAGTTTCTCAAGAAAGTCAGTTGATCTGTGGTAATTCCCTGGCCTCTGTATGCTATTAACTCGCTGGAATATTTGCATCTGGTACAATTGATGCCATTGTCATCGCAACTTTTCTCAAAAGATTTGATAAGTAATCCGTTGAGTTCTCTATCGAAATAATTAATCAGCTTGATCTTTATCACGCCGTCAAGATTCAGGTCTTCTTCTACAATCGGTGTGAATTCGTCAATTTCATCAATAGCAGCAACACCAAGATAGGTTTTGTCACCAGTCCGCAGCGAAGAAATCCTTTTTGCAATGCGATTTGCCTCAATAGGAGTGTTTATTTTAACCATTACTTTGTCTTTGCCAGTAACACCGATAAGGTTGATAGCACCTTTATCGTTAAAGATATGAGCAATATTCTCTCTATGTCCTTTTGCCAATGCATTTCCATTCAAATGTAGAGTTAGCACAGAAGGGAGAAAATTACTTTGTTTGTTTTTTTCGGAAAGCTTTGCCGCCATTCCATTCATAGCTGAGATAAATAATGTCTGCTTTTGAGGAATAGCATCCCTATCTACCCAATTGGGTATATCAGAATCTCCGGCACCTTCAGTCTTTCTTTCGTCGTTATCTCTCATAGAGAAAAAACGAATAGGCAAATTCTTTTCATCCATATTTAGTCCTCCTTATTTAGAATGTTCTTAATCTGTCTTATGGATATTCCCAATTTTTCAGAAATTGATGATTGGGATATTCCTTTTTCGTTCAGGTATTTAACAAGGCTTTCGACTCTGCTGTTGTCGTGATTCTTAAAGTCAAACAGTTGTATGAGTAATTCTTCTTGGGAGAGAGTTGAACCGGCCTTTATTACAGCTTGAACCTTCGCATTGTTTACTATGGTCTGAATATCTGACGGAGACAAGTTGCCATATTCAGCAAATGCAAGTATAAGTTTGGACATTTTCCTGTCATCTTCAATTGGTAAGGTTGTCTTGAAATCACCAATGAAAAAATTGAGCATTTCTTGAATCTCTTTTTCCCCTGGGAGACCAATTTCGAGAATAGTGTGGAAACGTCTCCAAATAGCTTTGTCGAGCAAATCCGCATGGTTTGTGGCAGCGATAAGTATGCTGCTGCTTGAAAGGGAGTCAATGTTTTGAAGTAAACTGTTAATTACCCTCTTCAATTCTCCTAGTTCGTGCTGATCATCTCTTGCTTTTGCAATTGCATCAAATTCATCAAGAAATAAAATGCACGGGCGAGAATCTGCAAAATCAAATACTTTACGAATATTCTTTGAAGTACTACCGAGCAATGATGACACAAGCGCATCTAATCTTGCGATAACTAATGGTAACCCTATCTGCTGAGCAATATACTTCGCAACAGTACTCTTACCGCAACCAGGCACACCATACAACATAAGAGTGTTGCTGAACTCAACACCATTTTTATAAAGGTCTCCCTGGTGTTTAATCATATTGATGAAGTCATCGACTTTATGGGCTGTCAATTCGGGCAAAATCGGTTTGATTTCATTTTCGGTCGGACAATATACATCCACAATGCTCATGCGACTTTCTGCATCAACGGGAGTAGATGACAACTCGTCAAGAGAAAGCATCGATGTGTAGCGTCTTTCCAAAGAATCAAGAATCATTTTTGACATCTTGGTTTCTCCGTCGCGTGACATTTTATCTGCCAGTATCTTTGCGTAATTATATACTTTTTGAGAGTCTTTCGACAGACCTCCTTCGATAATTCGTAGTATCTCTGTGTACATGATGTTTAGTTTGATTTTTTTGCAAATATACAATAAGTGTGCTAATTGACAAATATTTCGTGCTATTATTTCAATATTTCGTGCTATAATTATTATAAAGCGTGCTATTTTCTTAATACTATAATAGGATATAATCTATATGAGTGGGAAATACTAATTCTCCGTTCCGCTAACACTTCACTTCTCAACACAGACTTCCTTTCAATATTTCAAACACCTCTATCGTGTGCAAAGTGGAATATATATGTAATATTCCTCTCTTTTTTCAGTAAGTTAATTCCTTTGCATGTCGGTCTTGCTGGAATACAGAAAAAATAGCGCATTGTACCATTCAGACAGAACATGGCCGTATAATTTATGTATCAATCCAAATGCCAGTTTAGTATTTCCATGACCATCAAGGTGGATTCTGATTCTAGAAAGAGGTTCTATTGTTACATCGCATTTAGTATTTGATGGAAGATTAAGTATGTAATAAGTAAAAATTACAAGATTAGAAGTTCTGGGGATTTTTCCTAAATTTAGTTATGGTTTAGGATTGAACATTTTTTAAACAGTAAATCCCTAATCTCACACTTTTCCCAACGAATCAGACCCCATTTACACACTTTTCTATCAAAATTGAGGCTTGAAATCTACACTTTTCCATGATATCAGCAACTTTACTTTATCCCCGTATTCATATATACGTTCATTAAAGCAAAGTCAAAATAAGGGAAGAAAAGAGATGGCTGAAGCCATTTTTCTCTTTTGGCTGCAAAATTTATTTGTGCTCCTGGTGTTATTAAGGCCGAGCAAAATGACACTCTGACCAAAGACAAGATTCCACGATTGGAGCCCGAAAATATCCATGAATCCATACTCAATTTTACAGCCCATTTTGGCGAAATAAACCCCGACATGCCCTATCTTTGCAGACGGGGTCTGTCGGGGTCCAAAAAGGCTGTTTTTGCCTCTTTCCCCTCTGTTCGGAGAGAGTCGATGAAAAAAAACGTTAAATCTTCGATTTTTCGCAAAAAAAACAAGTAAATTTTTGAGTAGTCTACCTTTTAAGATGTAAACCATTGATAATCAATGAGAATATGATGATGCATCGGTAAGTGATGGCTTATGACACGTACAATACATTGATTGTTAATATGCTCGTATGGAGAATTTCCCTTTGGAATTGTTCGATGCAGAAAGTCGGAATACTCTCTTGGAGCTGTTGTAGGAAATTGTGGTAAGTTGTTGGATTATGTATCGTGGGGAGTGTGAAAGATTTGATGATATAACCAGAAGTAGGAACTTAGGTCGGGAGGCAGGACGAAAGTAAACTATAAAGGCTTTAATTAAGATATTCTTTATGTTGTAATGGTCGATTGGATGGAACAAAGTCTATGCGTGTGTATGGATGAAGAGCTTGTCAATTCGGGCTGGAATGAACAGGGGATAGGGCTAGGATAAAAAATAACCTGAAAGTTGTTGCTTTCAGGTTATCAATTATTTTATCGTTGAGGGTGTCCGCCACCTTGACGACCTCTTTGTTGCCACTCTTTCATGCGTTTTTCTTCGTTGGCCTTGTAGGTTTTATATTGCTCTTCGGTCAATACTTTTTTTAGTTCGGCGTCTGCAGCTTCACGGTCTTTTTTCATTTGATCACGCATGGCTTCACGGTTATCCCGGTTTTGCTGCATGGCTTCTTCACGCTTTTTGAACGATTCGGTATACCATTTTTTCAGGTCTGCCTGTTGTTTGTCTGTCAACTTTAATTCGGTGGTCAGGCGTTCGACCGTCCGGGTCGCTTGCTGTTCCGGAGTCATTCGTTCACGCGGGCCCCTTTGTTGGGCATTTACTGTTATGGCCAGGAACATCAATAATGTGGTGGCTAAGAATACTAACTTTTTCATAATCGCTTTTTTAGTTCAATAAATGTTTTCTATAAAAATTGGTTTTATATTATATAAGACAATCTATCCGAACAAAGGTTTATAGCGTATGAGAGATTATTTAGTTGTTATTCCAGGTAGAGGCAAGTTGCTGGAAGTAAATGACATCTTCCCATTCATTACCCCTTTTTAACCATTGTTTCCGGTAACCGGTTTGGGTAAAGCCCGTGGCTTCGAAGAGTTTCAGACTGGCCACGTTACAACTGGGCACACTACTGTATACCTGATTCAAGCCCAGGGTTTCGAAACAATAATCCAGCATGAGCTTAATCGCCGAGCTGGCATAGCCTTGTTTGCGGTTTTCCATATTGTGAATCATGATTCCCAGGCCGGCCCGCTGGTGATAAGGGTCGAAATCGTACAGGTCGATCAGTCCGATGGGCTCTTGGGTATCGACACGTGTAATCATCAGCCGCAATTGCTTGCTGGTATAAATGTCTACATGGGCATTTTCAATGTATTTTTTCAGTGTGAAATGAGAGAATGGGGTCAGGGTGTCACTGACATCCCAAAGGTCCATATCGTTTTCCCACTTGTAGAGGTACTCCAAATCTTCGGGTTCGAGTGCCCGGATCAGAATGTTTTCATCTTGCATCATAAGTTTTGTCATTTATTCTATGGTCAATATTCATATCTATAATAGGGCCTAATTTTCCTTCCTGGTATTCCCGGATGCAGGCTTGTGGGTATAATCGGCGAATAGGGATTAACGCTTGACGGGCAGTGTCCAGTGCATGGTATTGAGAGAAAATATACCGGTATAATTCACCCATCCGGATGATCTTTATTTTGTTGCTTTCTGTTAGAATCGGATCTGCCGGTGTATCGAACGACGTGAATAATTGTATGGTATAGTTTTTACCCGGGAGAGTATCCCGGAAGTCGTATTCTCCGAAAGAAAAGGAGGATACGACTTTATTTTGCGGACCTGCAAAGGCCGAAGAATAGTGCCGACTCGTTACCATATTATTGTTTTGTTTGCTTCTGGATAAAGATTGACCTAAGAGAGCGGAATGAAAACCGCAGTAAAACAGACATACTGTAATCAATCCTTTTCTTAACTTTTCCCTTATCCGAATGGAAATTTCCATCTTTTACAAATATAGTTTTTTTACTCCGTATTTAACTCCTTTTGGCTTGTAATTAATTTATCATTTATATTTTCACTACCTTTGCCTGGGTAATACGTAATCGAAGATAAAATGTTTGATTTGTTGTGTATCGTCGGACCGACTGCGAGTGGAAAGACGAATTTGGCTGTTCGTTTGGCTGCTGCATTCGGCGGAGAGATCATCAGTGCCGATTCCCGGCAAGTATATCGGGGGATGGATATCGGGACCGGTAAGGATCTGGATGAGTATGTATGGGAGGGGAAAAAAATTCCTTACCATTTGATCGATATTGTGGAGGCTGGGTATAAATATAATGTCTTTGAATATCAGGCGGACTTTGTGAAGGTTTGGGAAGATTGCAGGCAGCGGGGTGTTTTGCCTGTGTTATGCGGTGGAAGTGGCTTGTATGTGGAGGCTGTGTTGAAAGGGTATAAGTTATTGGCTGTACCGGTCAACGAGGATTTACGGGCTTCATTGGCCGGACTGTCTTTGCCGGAATTGGCCGCTCGTTTGGCGACATATAAGAAATTGCATAATACGACAGAGATAGATACACCTAAACGGGCCATCCGGGCGATAGAAATTGAAGAATATTATAAGACACATCCTTATGAGGAAAAAGACTTTCCTCAGATCCATCCTTTGGTTGTCGGGGTAGACGTGAGCCGGGAGGTGAGGCGGGAGCGTATCACGCAGCGATTACATGCCCGTTTGCAGCAGGGCATGGTGGAGGAGGTGGAACGGATTTTGCAAAGTGGTGTGAAGCCCGAAGATTTGATTTATTACGGTTTGGAATATAAATACCTGACGCTGTACCTGACCGGACAGTTGGGCTATGAGGAAATGGTGCAACAATTGAACGTGGCCATTCATCAGTTTGCTAAACGGCAAATGACCTGGTTCCGGAAAATGGAACGCGATGGATTCGATATCCATTGGTTGGAATCCGGGATGCCTATGGAAGAAAAAGTAGAGGTCGTAAAAAGGTGGTGGCTCACTCCTGATAACTGAGTTCTTCCAGTATATTTTCAGCTAAAAACTTTTTGTCTTCGGGAAATATTTGCAGTATGTCGGTTAATTTTGTCCGTTGTTCTGGCATCAGGTGAGGAACCAGATTTTCAATCACTGTGGAAGCTTCGAAAGCTACAGTAAAATCGTCCTCCTGCAAGATTTGTAAAAAATGATCTAAATAGGAGGAGTAGTCCAATGAAGATTCCCAGACAATCCGAAGTAATTCCTTCTTGAGCGTTCCTTCGGAAGTCTGTTCCAGTTTTTGGATTAACAGGTCTTTGAACTGATTATCTTTAATATCGGCCAGCAAATTGGCGATGATAGTGATTGTCGACGGTGCGAGAGGCTGGGACAGGATGTCCAGTAATTTACCGGCAATAACCAGGTCGCCGTTTTCCTTTACGGTATCGACAGCTTCTGCGATTGCTTCGGGATCTCCGCTGCTGATTTTCTTTAGTATTTCCTCGTTATTTTCCATCGTATTTTATTTTGCCGCGAAGATAAAAAAAAGAGCGTTGTTCACGCTCTTTTTTTATTTATTATTTCGTTTCTTCCTCATTCCCTTTGGAACGCGGGTGAAATTTATTAATTGTATCTTTCAGATAATGATCGTCGAGATGGGTATAAATTTCTGTTGTCAGGATGGATTCATGTCCCAACATATCTTGTACCGCTCTCAGGTCTGCTCCTCCACTCACCAAATGAGAAGCAAAAGAATGACGGAAAGTATGAGGAGACACATTTTTCTTGATTCCGGCACGGGTAGCCAGGTGTTTGATAATATTGAACACCATTACTCTCGAAAGAGCAGTTCCCCGTTTGTTCAGGAATAAAACATCTTCGTATCCTTTTTCAATTTCCAGGTAATCGCGGTATACTTTCATATATTGTTTGATTTCCTGTTTTGCATTTTTGCTCAGTGGAATCATCCGTTCTTTGTTCCCTTTCCCTTCGATTTTCACAACTCCCTGACGGAAATTGATGTTGGATAATTTTATACTGATCAGCTCTGAAACGCGTAATCCGCAGGAATAAAGCATTTCGATAATGGCTTTATTACGCTGGGCTTCCGGTTTGTACATCTCTACAGAATTCAACATGGCGTCGATTTCTTCGGTTGTCAGGATGTTCGGTAATTTCCGTCCGATTTTCGGAGCTTCGAGTAATTTGGTCGGATTGTTTTCCAACTGTCCGTCGAATACTAAAAATTTATAAAATGAACGAATACTGGAAATACATCTCGCTTGTGTACGATTGGTAACTCCAACTTCGTTTATAAACATCAAATAATCTTTCAGATGGTCGTAGGATATCGCATCAGGCGTTGTAACGTGATGTTTGTCAGCGCAATACTTTGCCAGCTTCTTAATGTCGTTTAAGTAAGCTTCTACTGAATTCGATGAAAGTGATTTTTCTAAAATCAGATAAGTTTTGTAACTTTCAATAGCATCTTCCCAAGTCATTGTTGTCAAATTTATATGTATTAATAATTAAACAAAAGTCCACCTTATCACACAGTATATTTTTAATTAATGCCTAAAGGTATATCTTTTTTTTTATTCGATTTATATTTTTCTGAATTTAACTATGTAAAGTAAAATAATTAACAAATACATTTGTGTAAAAAGTTGATTATTATGGATTTGAGATTTTGAACAAATATAGTAAAAAAGTAGGAATTTGATATTAGAAATTTTGAAATACCGACGTAAAAGTTAGAAAAATGAGTAATTTTGTAGAATAAGTTTAGATCACAAATACGGAGAAAATGCAGATATTATTACTTAATGGCCCCAATTTGAATTTACTGGGAGTGCGGGAACCGGAGGTGTATGGAAAAGAAACATTTACAGATTATTTTCGTCAGTTAAAAAATAAATATCCGTCGGTGGATATTTCCTGTTTTCAATCCAATGTAGAGGGGGAACTGATCGATAAGATCCACGAGGTAGGTTTCAGTTACGACGGGATTATTTTGAATGCAGGTGCCTATACCCATACTTCGATCGCTTTAGCCGATGCGATTGCTGCGGTTAAAGCTCCGGTGGTCGAGGTACATATTTCCAATACAGCCCGGCGGGAGGCTTTCCGGCATGTTTCTTATCTGACAGCTGTTTGCCGGGGCGTGATCATGGGGTTCGGACTGAAATCTTATGAATTAGCCTTATTGGCTTTGATTAATGAAAAATAATGTATACGGAAAAGGACGGATTGCGTATATAAAAATATAACGGGATAAATAAATTACTAAATGAAAAGAACAAAGATTGTCGCAACCATTTCGGATAAAAGATGCGAAATAGGCTTTTTAAGAGAGTTGTATGAAGCCGGGATGAATGTGGTTCGGTTGAATACTGCTCACCAGACGCTCGACGAAGCGATGAAAGTGGTACGGAATGTACGTGCTGTCTCAGATCAGATCGCCTTGTTGATCGATACCAAAGGCCCCGAAGTCAGAACTTGTGATATTGTCGTGCCTGTCCGTGTCGGGAAGGGGGAAATTATTTTTATGACGGGTGACCGGACTTTGGTGGCTGAAAAGTTGATCCATGTGTCTTATGAACATTTTGTCCGTGATGTTCAGATCGGCGATAAAATTCTGGTAGATGACGGGGATGTCGAGCTGATCGTACGGGATAAAAAAGAAAACTGTCTCGAATTGGAAGCTTCGAATCCGGGAGAGATAAAAGATAAGAAGAGTATCAATGTGCCGGGAGTGAACATGCATCTCGAGTCGTTAAGTGATAAAGACCGGAAATTTATTCAGTTCGCTATGGATAATAAATTGGATTTCATCGCCCATTCTTTTGTCAGAAATAAGCAGGATGTGATGGAAATCCAGCAAATTTTGGATGAACAGCATAGCAACATCAAAATTATTGCAAAAATAGAAAATCAGGAAGGGGTGAATCATATCGATGAGATTCTCGATCATGTATATGGCGTGATGGTGGCCAGAGGGGATTTAGCTATCGAGATCGATGCTGAAAAGATACCCCTGATTCAGCGCTATATCGTCAATAAATGTATCGAGAGTAAAAAGCCGGTGATCATCGCAACCCAGATGTTGCACACGATGATCGACCATCCGCGTCCGACCCGGGCCGAGGTGAGCGATATTGCCAATGCTGTTTTCAGTGGAACGGATGCCATTATGCTGAGTGGGGAGACGGCTTATGGAGATTATCCTTTGGAAGCCGTTAAAGTGATGAGCCGTGTTGCTGAGGCCAATGAGTCGATTTTACCGCCCGATGCCAACCGGAATTTAGTTCGTATTAATAATGAGATTACAGCAGCTTTGGCCAGAGTGGCCGTCCGGATGACTACCATGTTGCCCATCAAGGCGATTGTGGTAGATACGAATTCCGGACGTACAGCCCGTTATCTGTCGGCTTTTCGGGGCGGTTTGCCTGTATATGCCCGTTGTTACGACGAACATGTGATGCGCGAATTAGCTCTTTCTTTCGGGGTGAGACCTTATTTTTCCGTAAAACCCCATTCAAGGGATGAGTTTATGCGGGACATTCCACAGGTATTATTGCAGAACGGTTACCAGCCTGAAGATCAGATCCTGGTGATCGGAGGAAGTTTCGGACATGTCCGCGGGGCATCTTTCCTTGAAGTTTGTAAAATCAGTGATATAAAATAACAGGGAACAGGCAGAGGAGTGTAGGATGATAAAAGCAGTTTTTTTTGATATAGACGGAACATTGGTGAGTTTTCACACTCACCGGGTTTCCGAAGCTACCCGGCAAGCTATCCGGCAGTTAAGGACTCAGGGAATAAAAGTATTTATAGCTACCGGGCGGCATTTACAAGTAATTAATAATCTGGGTGATCTGGAGTTCGACGGGTATGTGACCCTGAATGGCAGTTGTTGTTATATCGGACGGGATCGGGTCATTTACCGGAGGATGATTCCGGAGATCGCCTTGGAACATCTGATAAAGTATCAGGAAGAGAAGGAGACCTTCCCCTGTATTTTTGTCCGGGAGAAGGATATGTTTATCAACTATAATAATCAGCATACCCGGGAGGTATTCCGGATGCTGGATTTTCCGGAACCGGTAGTGAAAGATATTCATGAGGCTACCCGGGAAGGGGTTTTTCAGTTGATTGCGTTTTTCTCAGAGCAACAGGAAGACCGGATTATGCAGGCCTTACCGGAATGTGAGGCTACCCGCTGGAATCCGTTGTTTACCGATGTCGTGCCGGTTGGGGGAAACAAGAGTATCGGAATGGAAAAAATATTGGCTTATTTCGGAATTTCCCGCGAAGAGACGATGGCTTTCGGGGATGGAGGAAATGACATTCCTATGTTGGAATATGCCGGAATAGGGGTGGCTATGGGAAATGCTTCCGAAGAAGTGCAGCGGCACGCCGATTTCGTTACATCCGGTGTCGACGACGAAGGTATTGTACATGCCTTGAAACATTTTCATATCGGCGGACTTTAAAAGTGTGGGTGAATTCCGATTTCACATCGATACGTCCCCGGAGTTTATCTGTTATGCTGCGGCGGTATAGGTTTAAACGATTACAAGGGTTTCAGAAACTATCTCAAACCCTTGTCCGTTTTGCCCGTTGTCACTGTTTAAAGCAGTTTCCCTGACAGATCTATTTTTATTTCGATTTCTTTGGCTCCTTTTTCGAGTTCGAACAGGTAATAGGTTTGATCCGGCGTTTCGTAACGTTCAATATCGTCGATGATATAATCGGCATAAGCCGAAGTTTTCAAGGCATTCATTACGGCGGTTTCAACTTCGTTTTGGCGGACATCGTAATGGGTATTCAGCCAATTGCCGGAGGCATCGAATATCACTTCTTTGCTGCGGTTTTCGTGTATGATATCTACCTCTGTACGGTTATGTTCGGTTTCAGTTTCGATGATACGGCAAGCCGGATATTTGTCATTGATGAATTGCTGGAGCGAAGCCGGTAATTCCGAGGCGTCGGGAAGATAGTTTTCGTAATCGTCATCGGTTAGGTCGGCCTGAACTTTGACCAAAATTCCGTCGGCTGAATAATAGAGATCGTATTCTTGTTTGTCTTTTTTCACTTCGATGACATAAATCGTTTCGGTTTCGTTACGCTCCAAACGATCGATATCGTCGATATACCATTGTGCATATTCACTGTTTGCCAAAGCTTTTTGTACGTCCTCAGGCAGTTGGCTGGTGTGGGTCAACTCGGTTTCGGTCATATACCATCGGCCTGTAGCATCGAACCAGGCTTTCCCGTCGAGTTGATTGTCGATGAATTCTGCTATCAGGTAATTGTTTTTCTTTTCCCATTCCACTTGTGTGGCGTTGGGATATTTACTTTCAAAAGCTTGGCGGGCTTGAGGATCAGGGGTTACCGAATCGTCGTTGTCGCAACTGCAAAAGCCGAATAGGGCTAATCCGAAAAATAATGCGTATAAGTTCATAGTTATTTATTTTTAATTAATTATCGATATCGATGAGTTGAAATGCTTTGTTGAATTCGAGTTCAAGCTGATTGTTCAATTTTACTTCATAAGTTTTACTGTCCCGTTCAATTTTCAAAATTTTAGCTTCCGGGTAGTGTTTGCTTACGTAGTCTTTAATGGCTTGAGGTACGATTCCTGTCGGTACTGTAGAATATTTACAGTCGACTTTTTCCAATGAGCCGTCTTTCAGAAATTCAGCTTTTTCTCCGTTGACAAATACAACTTCATATTTCTTTTCCCAAAAGTCTTTTTCCATTTTGGCCAGGGAAATTTCATTCTTAGGGAAATACTTTTGGATAAATTCCTGAGCTTTTTGAGGTAGTTGATCGACTGTAATTGCTCTATCGTCGTCGGCTTTCGCTAAGCCCTGCAAAGCGAACAGGCAGGCAAATAATAAAATGATTTGTTTCATAGCTTTCAAATTTTAAGTTTTACAATTCAAAAGTAGAACCCAAAACTGAAAAGATTTTGAAATCGGGAAAAAAATGAATTTTATTTCGACTTATTGAGAAAATCGATCTGGAAACAATGCTTTCCTGTATAATAATATCGGATGTGAAGCTGATATAATTTGCAGATCGATTCGGCAATAGACAGGCCCAGGCCGCTGGAGCCTTCACCGGTATGTTTGCCTTGATAGAAACGATGGAATATACGGGAGGCATCCAGTGCTTCCGGGTGACCGGTATTGCAAATGGTAAGGTGATCGGACTGAATTTCGATGTCGATTTTTCCTTGTGATTTATTGTGGATAAAAGCATTTTTGAGCAGGTTTGTGATTAGGGCGGTTGCCAGTGTTTCGTTCATATTCACCGTTAAAGTGGCTGATTGATGCACTTCGACTTGGATGTTTTTATAGTCGTAGATCTCCTGGTAATCTTCGAGCTGTGAGCTGATCAGATCGTTCAGACAAATTTCCTGACTCTCCTGGAATTGGCCGTTTTCTATTTTGGAGAGGAAAAGCAAAGACTTATTCAGTCGGATAATATAGGTAAGGGTCTGTTGGATCTTGGCTATTTCGGTCAGTTGGTCTTCTGTAAGTGACTCGCTTTCTGCCATCATTTCCAGACGGTTTTGGCAGATTGCCAGAGGAGTCTGCAATTCATGCGAAGCATTACCGATGAATTGTTTTTGTTGTTCATAGATCGCCTGGTTACGTCGGTGAGTTTGAATGGCTGCTTCATTTAATTTCCGGAACTCTGTGATGTTGGTTTGCAAATCCGGAGGACTCTGGCTTTTACCGATCGTATATTGGTCCATCCATTTGAGTAGCACATAAAGGGGACGCATACTCCGGTAGTAAACCCAGGTATTCACCAAAAGAATAAGCAGGAGAAGCGAAAAATAGAGGAGAAGCATCCAATTCAGAATAGCTTCCTGTAAGTCTTGCTTTTCGATCGTCGGAGTACTGACCGTGAGTTCGTAATATTGTCGGTCTTTGTCTTTGAAAATGGTTCTTAGGACCCGTGCCGGCTCGGTTTCTCCCTTGGCTTCGATGTGGACCATTTCGTCGGAATACCGGATCCGTTTCTGTTTCTCGGCATAATCTGCAGTTACTGTAATCAGATAATAACTATTATTACTACCGTCAGATTGGGAAGGTAATTGTTCTCCTGCCAAGGCCCGGGTGATCAGTACCTCTGAATAATCTTCCAGAGAATCGTCTACTTCATCGTTGACTTCATCTATAATAGCCATATAAAATAGTATGCCCCAAGCCGCTAAAATGATCGGTAGGGCCAGGGACAGATGAATCAGGATGCGGTAGATTAATTTCATAGGGCTTGAAGTGACATTTTATATCCAAAACCATAGACTGCTTTGACCTCCGCGTTTGCACCCGCTTCGGTCAGTTTTTTGCGGAGGTTTTTCACCTGGGCATAAATAAAATCGAAATTATCCACCTGATCGATGTGATCTCCCCATACCGATTCTGCCAGAGTCATTTTATTGATTACTCTTTCGGGACGCTGGATAAAATAAAGTAGTATATCGTATTCTTTTCGGTTCAGTTCGATGGGGGTACCTGCAACAAATACCTGGAAATGGTCCGGGTCGATCCGGATATTACCGTATTCGATATAAGTGGCACCGGCGTGATGATTTCTACGGATAACACTTTTGACCCGGGCAATGAGTTCGGCCAGATGGAAAGGTTTGGGTAAATAGTCGTCGGCACCCAGATCCAGGCCGGTGACCTTGTCCTCCAGTGAATCTTTGGCCGAAATGATGATGATATTTTCTTTCTTATTTTCCTTTTTTAATTCTTCCAGCAGATCCAGCCCGTTTCCGTCCGGTAACATGATGTCGAGCAGAATACAATCGTAAGTATAATCGGCCGTTTTTTCCAACGCTGTTTGAAAATCAGGAGCTTCCTCCGTAACATACCTTTCTTTCTCGAGGCTACGGCAAATAATTTCGCGTAATGACGGATCGTCTTCTATAACAAGAACTTTCATAAACTCATTTTTTCTACAAACAAATATAGTAATTCTGAAATACAACTGAAATCGCCTGGTTGGAAATCTGCTCCGTTTTGGAGGGGAGAAATAAATTGGCGAACCGGGAGTCCCTGTTTATTATGGTGTCGGACTCTGGATTCGCCAATCGAAAATTTGCCTGACAGGCAATTCTCGGGTTAAAAAGTTCAATCTGATAAAAAAGCCCCCGGGTAGGGAGCTTTTTTAGAAACTGGTCAGTGCACTGGCCAAGTCGGGTTCGATATCGAGAATCATGGGTAAGTGTAATAATTCCAGAACGTCCATGACTTCTGACGATATATTGCACAATTTGATTTCAGAATGATTGCTTTTGGCTGTTTTTACTAATGAGATAATACAGCCGATACCACTGCTGTCTATAAATTCAATGTTTTTAAAATCGAAAATCATTTTATTACCTTCTTGCGAAAGTATAGGTTTTAATTCTGATTTAACTTCTTCTGTCACTGCTAATGTAAATCTCTTTAAATCGATAAATTCTGCAATGATGCATCCTTTCTGCTCAGTTAATTTTGTAATCATTTTTTTGATTTTTAATAATGCGTTTTGGTTTAGATTAGTTGTTTTTCTTGAATGTAAATAAATTATGTTTCCTTAGGTTGCCTATAGAATGTCGAAAATAGGACAAAAAGTATAAATAACCAAATCTTTTTTATAAGAAAATCATATTCCGGCCGGATAAAAATTTGACGAAAGAGGAAGTCTGAACAGATATAAATTATATCTTTGTGATGTTTTTAAATGCTAACGTTTGCAATTATGACGGGGAAGATGACAGGTGGATTTGTGTGGAAGCGGTGACGGATCGGGATGAATGTGAATCGACTAAATTTACGATATAAATAAAATAAAATGAAAACAACACCTTTTACCCATTTTCATGAAGCTTTGGGAGCACGTATGGCTCCGTTTGCAGGATATAATATGCCCATCGAATATCCGACAGGAATTAAAGAAGAGCATCTGAATGTCCGTAATAAACTTGGAGTTTTTGATGTTTCCCATATGGGAGAATTTTGGATTAAAGGACCGAAAGCTTTTGAATTGGTTCAGAAATTAACCACAAATGATGTGGCCGCTTTGATAGACGGAAAAGTACAATATAGTTGTTTCCCCAATGATAAGGGTGGTATTGTAGACGACTTGCTGGTGTATCGTTTCAGTGCTGAAAAATACCTGCTGGTAGTTAATGCTGCTAATATCGAAAAAGACTGGAACTGGGTGGTAAAATACGGCGCAGAACTGGGTATGAAACCGGGCGTCGAACTGGAAAATGCTTCCGACAATATTTGCCAGCTGGCTATCCAGGGGCCTTTGGCATTGAAAGCCATGCAGAAGCTGACCTCGGAAAATGTTGTCGATATGGAGTATTATACTTTTAAAGAAATACCGTTTGCGGGGATCGATAAAGTTATTTTCTCCACGACAGGTTATACCGGTTCTGGTGGTTGTGAAGTTTATGCTTATAATAAAGATGCTGAGAAATTGTGGAATGCCGTTTTCGAAGCCGGAGCGGAATTCGGGATACAACCGATCGGATTGGGTGCCCGCGATACCTTGAGACTGGAAGCCGGTTTCTGTCTCTATGGGCATGAAATCGACGATGATCATTCGCCTATCGAAGCCGGTTTGGGATGGATTACTAAATTCGTGCCCGGAAATGATTTTATCATGCGGGAATACCATGAAAAATTGAAAGCAGATAAACCGACCCGTTATATGAAACCTTTTGAAATCATCGACCGGGGAATTGCACGGCAAGGATATCCTATCGAAGATGCCGAAGGAAATGAAATCGGTGTAGTATGTTCGGGAACGGTATCTCCTTTAACCGGAAAATCTATCGGTACGGGATATGTTAAAAGCGGTTTCCATAAATTAGATAGTGAAATATTTATCCGGGTGAGAAATAAGGCGTTGAAAGCAAAAATTGTAAAAACTCCTTTTTTCTGATACCGGAAATTCAAATACCGAAAAACTATCCCAAAGTCATTATTTTGACTTTGGGATTAGTGTCTCTCTTAGAGAGAGTGATTAAATGATTTCTTTTTTGAGGTATATTCGGCACCGATTTGTTAAGGTGATTTTAAATTATAAGTAAATCCGAATATTTCTCTTATAAAATGATATTTTGCGCAGTATATTTTGCATATTTGTAACGTTTGAAGAAAAATTGAATTAAAATTTAAAACCTTTAATTATTATACAAAATGAGAAAACATATTTTTAACGCAGGTCCTTGTAAGTTGCCGGATATGACATTGGAAAATACGGCAAAAGCTGTGATGGAATTAGGGAATTGTGGCCAGTCTATTCTGGAAGTATCTCACCGTTCAGCTGATTTTCAGGCTGTTTATGATGAGACTGTCGCCCTGTTCAAAGAAGTGTTGAATATCCCCGATAATTATTCTGTTATTTTCTTGGGTGGTGGTGCCAGTATGCAGTTCTGCATGATTCCTTACAATTTCCTGGGTAAAAAAGCGGCTTATGTGAATACCGGCGTTTGGTCTAAAAAAGCAATCGCTGAGGCTAAACTTTGGGGTGAAGTTGAAGTGATCGCTTCTTCTGAGGACCGGAATTTTACTTATTATCCGAAAGGATTCCAGATTCCTGCCGATGTCGATTATCTGCATATTACATCGAATAATACGATCCGTGGTACCGAGATTTTCGAAGATCTGGATAGCCCTGTGCCCTTGATTGCCGATATGTCGTCCGATATTTGTAGTCGTCCGATCGACGTAAAAAAATATATGATGATCTATGGCGGATGCCAGAAGAACTTAGGACCTGCCGGTGCTACTTTCGTGATTATCCGTAACGACTATCTGGATAAAGTAGTGGCTGACCGCAAGATCCCGACCATGCTGAAATATCAGACTCATGTCGATAACGGATCTATGTTCAATACCCCTCCTTGTATCAATATCTTTGCCGTTGGTCAGACCCTGAAATGGATCAAACAAATGGGCGGTGTTGAAGCTATGGAAAGACGTGCTATCGAAAGATGCAATGCATTGTACAGCGAATTCGACCGCAATACGGTATTCCGTGCTGTTGTTGAAGAAGGTTCACGTTCTCGTATGAATATTCCGTTCTTGTTAGCCGAAGGATATGAAGAACTGGAGAAAGAATTTTTGGATTTCTGTAAATCTAAAAACATCGTAGGCGTGAAAGGTCACCGTTTGGTGGGTGGTTTCCGTGCTTCTACCTACAATGCTTGTACGATGGAAGATGTAAATGCTTTGATTGCTGCCATGCAGGAATTTGAAAAAGCACATAAAAAATAAATAATATTAATTCAGATGAAAGATTTACGATTTACGACCGTGCTGAGGCCTCTCGTAAATTGTAAATCTTAATCGTAAATTTTGGTAGTTATGACAAAGGTTCTGATTGCAACCGATAAACCTTTTGCTCCGGTGGCAGTAAAAGGTATCCGCGAAATCGTGGAAGCTCAGGGTTATGAATTGGCTTTATTGGAAAAATATACTTCTCCGGAAGAATTGATCGCTGCTGTTGCCGACGTAGATGCTATGATCATCCGTTCGGATAAAGCGACAAAAGAAGTGATCGATGCTGCTAAAAAACTGAAAGTAATTGTACGTGCCGGAGCCGGTTATGATAATATCGACCTGCAGGCTTGTACCGATCATGGCGTAGTGGCTATGAATACTCCGGGACAGAACTCGAATGCTGTGGCTGAATTGGTATTCGGTATGGCTGTTTATCTGGCTCGTAATTTCTATAACGGTAAATCCGGGCATGAACTGAAAGGAAAGAAAATCGGTGTACATGCTTACGGAAACGTGGGACAAAACGTGGGACGTATTGCCAAAGGCTTCGGAATGGAAGTGTATGCTTTCGACCCGTTCATGACCGATGAACAAATCAAGGCTGCGGGGGCTACTCCGTTGCATTCTGCCGAAGAAATGTATGCGATGTGTGATTATGTATCTCTGCATATCCCGGCTACCGAGAAGACAAAGAAATCGATCAATTATGAATTGTTGAATCGCATGCCGAAAGGAGCTGTATTGATCAACACTGCCCGTAAGGAAGTGATCAATGAAGAAGAATTGGTGAAATTGATGGCCGATCGTCCCGATTTCAAATATATTTCCGATATCGCTCCGGACAATGCCGCTGAATATGCCCAGTTCGAAGGCCGTTATTTCTTTACTCCGAAGAAAATGGGTGCTCAGACTGAAGAAGCGAATGTAAATGCAGGCTTGGCTGCTGCCCGTCAAATTGTGGCTTTCCTGGAACATGGAGATGCTAAATTTAAAGTAAATAAATAATATTTTTATGGCTATAGTAAAACCATTCAAAGGCTTACGTACTCCTAACCAGGAAGTATGCGAGGAATTGGCTTGCCTCCCGTATGACGTGATGAATTCGGAAGAAGCTGCACAGATGGCTGCAGGAAAACCGAAATCATTGCTGCATGTTACCCGGGCCGAAATCGATTGCCCTGCCGGAACGGATATCCACTCGGAAGAAGTTTACAATAAGAGTGTCGAAAATTTCAAAATGTTTCAGGACAAGGGATGGTTGGTACAGGATCCGGAAGCGAAATTTTATATTTATGCTCAGACCATGGAAGGCCGTACCCAATACGGTATTGTCGGTTGTGCTGCCTGTGAGGATTATATGAACGGGGTGATTAAAAAACATGAACTCACCCGTCCCGATAAAGAAGAGGACCGGATGGTGCTGACCCGTTATGTGAATGCTAACCTGGAACCGGTATTTTTTGCCTATCGTGCCGTGCCTGAAATTGACGCTATCGTTGAAGATATTGTGAAGAATCAGAAAGCAGACTACGATTTTGTGGCAGAAGACGGGTTCGGACACCATTTTTGGGCGATCAACTGTCCGGAAACCAATAAACGGTTGGAAGAGTTGTTCGCAACGAAAGTGCCGAACACCTATGTGGCCGACGGACACCACCGTACAGCTGCAGCTGCCCGTATCGGTGCCGAATATACAGCAAAGAATCCGAATCATACCGGTAAAGAAGAGTACAACTTCTTTATGGCCGTACATTTCCCCGACCATCAGCTGAAGATTATCGATTACAACCGGGTAGTGAAAGATCTGAATGGTCTGACCGAAGCTCAGTTGCTCGAGAAATTGAACGCTCATTTCGAAGTAAAGGAAATGGGTACCGAGATTTATCATCCGGCAAAATTGCACGAGTTCAGTATGTATCTGGGCGGTAAGTGGTATCGTCTGACCGCTAAAGCAGGTTCGTATGATGACAACGATCCGATCGGAGTATTGGATGTGACCATTCTTTCCAAACATGTGTTGGCCGATATCCTCGATATTCAGGATTTGCGTACCTCTAAACGAATCGATTTCGTGGGGGGGATACGTGGATTAGGTGAACTGAAAAAACGCGTAGACAGCGGGGAGATGAAAGTGGCTTTCGCTCTGTATCCGGTTTCTATGGAACAGTTGCTGAATATTGCCGATACCGGTAATATCATGCCGCCGAAAACTACCTGGTTCGAACCGAAACTTCGTTCCGGTTTAGTAATCCATAAAATTTGATTTTTGAAAATCTGAAATAAGATACCATCTTCTCTCAGAGGATGGTATTTTTTTCGGATGTGAATTTGGGTGTTAGTTTCAGTACAGGATAAAGCGTTCACGATTTATGCTTAAAGATATTCTGATTTCGATGATTATTTGGGTGGTAGTGGGATGTGGTAACGGCTCCGGGGTGAAACGACTGGATACAAGAGCTGTGGAAAAGGACACTGTTTTGAAATGGAGTCAATTGGTCGGTGAGAGCCGGTTAGTGCGTTTGGAGACGAAAGAAGAGGCTTTGTTAAACGATTATTTTCGGGTATGGGCCGGAGAGAAGTATATTATTACTTACGGAAACGAAGAAATGTATCAGTTCGCCGCCGATGGTACTTATATCCGTAAATTGGCTTCTTATGGACGTGCTCCGGGCGAATATCAGAATATTATAGCCCTCACGGTAGATGAACCGGGCGAACGATTGTATTTTTCGGATTATGGAAGGCAAAATAGTATCCAGGTAATTAATTTGAAAAATGGAGAATATGAAAATTCCCTGCCCGGAATTTACGGATTTCCGAAGAAGATGATACTGGCCGGTGATTCGGTTCTTTATTGTATTCCTTTGTTATTGAAAGATGCAGCCTATGAAATTTATGCCCTTACTTCTTCCGGACAATTCCTGGGAGGGATTAAAAAAGAGACTTGTCGGGAGGAGCGTCAGAAGAATCATTCTTATCTGGGGATAGCGGGAGGATTTGTTCACTATATGTCAGGGATAACGGATACTTTGTATCGGATAACTGCCGATACAAGAAAACCCGAATATTATTTTCATGCAGGATATTATTTGAAAGAATTCAAGCCTGATGAAAAAGGAGAAGAAATTGAAATGATAGTTGAAACTTCTCGGTTCATCTTATTCGATCGTTTATTCATCCGGATGGCTGATTCCAGATTTGGTAAAAATATAATTACTTACGACGAAAACCGGGATCCTGAAACTTATGTATTCGATAAACTGAACGATGGTTTATTCAAAGTAAAGAGTATTTATTTCGACGACCTTGACTTTGAATTGGAGGATTATCTGTTCGAAGTTTCTGAGCATTATCTTTGTCAATCTTTTTCTGCAATGAAATTTCGGGAAAGGATAAAATCAGCAAATTCCCCTTACCATGATTGGTATAATGCAATAGCCGATGATGATAATCCTGTATTGGTGTTGGGAAAGGTACGTAATTAAATTCGGATGACAGATTTCCCCGTTTTCGCAAATATCCTTAATTCGTTGAAGATAACGAATAACAGAGTATCTCCGGAGAGAAATTCTTATTGTTTTGGAAACTGATTGCGTATATTCGGTCGGATTTTTCATCGACACAGAAGCTTAAAATATAACGGTTCAAACGATATCTTTTCAAAAAACGGCCCTGCCAGTCGAATTGGTGTATTTCAAAATTATTATTGGAGATCGATAAATCTTTATTTTTAGAATCGCAGTATAATAAATAGATATAGTTGTCCGTGCTGAAATAGTTTTTATAGTAGTTGACTTCCTCTTCAACCCGGGCATTTAATTTGTCCAGGACGGTAACTTTATTTACAGATTTATCGATGGGAAATTGGTAACGGGTCGATTCTAAATTATTTAATGAAATAATATCGATGATGGGGAAATGCCTGTAAATAATGGCAACAGAATCCATCGTATTCGGTTTCAATATGTAAAATGCATGATAGATATTCGAATTGGCTATAAAATCGGTAATCTTTTTTTCTTTTATTATGGAAGGATAATTCTTGTAATTTAATAAATATCGATTACTGGAAATATTGGCAATGGAAAATTGATAATCGGACATACCTGAATTTGCAAAAATGGTCGAATCGTTGATTAAATATACACAATCCGCAGCTGTCAATCCCACTCTGACATTGATTTTCTCTGGGGTGTATAGAGGATTGGAGAATAAGCTATCGGTACAAAATAAAGTATATCTTAGTTTTTCAATAATAAGAAATTTATTCGGGGAATGCCGGTAAACCCTCGGCGTTAGATATTCATTGGGTCCCCGTCCTATACTTCCGTAGGTTTTTAATAAATGGAAAGAATTTAGGGAATAATATTTCAAGAATTTATTCTCGTCCGTTTCTGCATCTTTGATAATCAATAAGGTATCTGAAATCCAGATTTTTTCAGGATTCAATAATGTCGTATCCGTTAACGCGATAGAAGTCGGTGTTAAATCGATGACAGGAAAAGTATTTAAATCTTGTAACTCAACTAGTTTACATGAATATGGTTTTTCTCTGGAGGTACAAGATAATACCAATAGTAATAAACATATATAAACTGTTTTTTTCATATTTAATTCTTTATATAATCGATAAATATATTCATTATCATTTTATTATCGAGAGGAGAACCACATAAAATTTTATTATCTTCAATTAGAAATGTTTGACTACGAGGAATAAGAGGATTTAGTTTAAAAAAATTATGAGTATAATCAAAGTAGAATTGAAAATCCTTATTTTGCTTAATAATTTCATCTAAACGTTCAAATTCATCTCCTCTATTTGTAATAGATTGTTGATGGGCGGATCTAAGCATAGCAATAAAGGATATGGTATTGTAACAAATTTATACAAAAAATAGTATTTCACTTTCTTTTCCATATAAAATATAGGGCGGTGAGCAGCAAAAGGGCAGTAAGGGCGAAAGCCCATACATTTATTGCACGGGATTGCGCTGTCATGACGTAATCTTGCGGCAGGAAACGATAGGCATCGAGTTGCCAGGACAGTTTACCTGCGGTGGTTTGCCGGGTGTTGCTCGAGAGAATTTTTCCCGGTAAGAGCAATTCATATTGAAAAGTAATTTCATAGAGATCCAGAGAATCGAGTTTATGGTTTAATTCCGGGTCGTCGAGTGAGTCTATCCGTTGTCCGTGCCGGCTAAAATAATCGGTTTTAAAATAGTTGTCCAACATCTCGGGAAGTTTTGCATCGAGGGCATCGTATTTGTCCTGGTTCAGCCGGAAAATAGAGTCTCTGGCAGCTTCGAAACGGTTTTTGAACGGATGGTCGGGAAGAAGCCGGTCGATAGCTGCATAACTTTCGGCAAAAAGATTGTGATTTAGCCAAAGATAGGCTTTAGGTTCGATTTTTGACAATAAATCGCATAGTTCAGTGCCGTTTTTCCCTTGAAAAGCCGGATCATTTCCCTGAAACCATAGTGTCTGTTCCTCGGAGGTAAGATAATGATCCAACGGAATCTTGGTGAGGACTGAAAATGGGGGATAGGTTTCGGTATAAGAATAATAGGTGTAAAACCATCTGAATTCCTTCTTGAAAATGATAGAAGGTTTACAAACACTCCATAATCCGTGATTAAAATGAAAATTTTCAGCCATGGCCTCGACTGACGGGAAGCGACGGGAAGCGACAATTGTCAGGCGGGGTAATGTATCTGTTTGGAATAAAGCGAAATTTACAACAGGCCATGTTACTTTTTGTTGTCCGTTATAGCATTCGACGGTCCAGGTCGTGTCGAGTTGGATAGGAAGCGGATTCGCAGTCGTATCTCCGGCAATAAAAGCAGAATCCCGGGTCTCCACCGAAATGGAACGGACACAAGAACCGTCCCGGTTGACTTGGGTTTGCATTCGGTAAGATCGATGGGTGCAGGAAAAAAGGGTAAATACCACCAATATCAGGCTGAGATATAAATTATTTCGTTTCATAATCTTGAATTTTTTGGATGAGTTGTTTGATCTTTTGTTGTTTATTCATTCTGCTTTTTAGTTCAGAATAGAATATCGTCCTTTTTTCCTGGCTGGAAAGTTCGGCCGGAATATACGAACGGTCGGCATTATCGGGCGGACGATTTATTTCCTCTGTTTTTGTTGTCGGTGAGACGACCGGTCGGTAATTTATTTCATCGATCATCCATACCGATAATACCGAAGCAGCTATACCCGTCATTATAATTCGTATTTTAGATCTTCTACGGATTACAGGCTGCTCGATTTCCTTCATAATCCGTTGGGTCAATCCTTCGGGATCAGTGACTATCGGAGCAGTGTGTTGTAATTTATTCAGAATAGCATTGTACTTGTCCATAGGATTTATAGGTTTAATTTTTCGATTCTTTCCCGTATGTATTTCCGTGCCAGATATAAATTACTTTTTATTTTAGCACTGCTGAGCCCGCTGATATCTTTCACTTCCTCAGCCTCCAGCCCTTCCAGGTCCCATAATGTAAAGATCAATTTTTGCTTGGGCGTCAATTCTTGAGTGAGGTAAAGGATGATCTGGATCAACTCCTCATTCATCACTTTGTTCTCCAAATTTTCATCGGAAAGTTGTTGATAAGCTTTTAGAAAATCAATTTCCGAATCATGTACGATCGGGCGCTTTTTATACGAACGCAATGAATCGTAACAGAGATTGACGGTGATTTTATATAACCAGGTTGTAAATTTTGCTTGCAAATTGAATTGGGGAAGATGAGTCCAGACCCGGATAAATGTTTCTTGTGTGATGTCCTGGGCTTCTTCATAATTACAAAGGAGTCTAAAAGCAAGGCGAAATACAAAATCCTGATATTGTCTTACGAGGAGACTGAAAGCATAGCTGTCTTGCCGTCTGCTTTGTTGAATTAATTTTTGTATTTCTAGTGTTTCCATAATTTATTTTGTGGATTCACTAATATAACGCAGAAAATCCTTATCGGTCGAAAAATTTGGGATTCCGGGACGGACCTTTTGTCCGGTTTTATATCAGACTTACTGCCCGGTATTTTGTTAGTTGTAATGGTTACAGTGGTTAAGGAGTAACCATAGAAACCGCTGTAACATTGCTTATCTTTTATTTTAGAAGTAGGTGAAAAGAGAGCTTGCTTAAAATGGGACGAAAAGTCCGTCCCGGAATCCCGGGAGAGGTTAATATTTCAGCCATTTGTAAAGTTCTTTCCAAGTGACTTTTTTGCCATACATTAAAATACCGATGCGGTAAATTTTTCCGGATAGCCAGGTAAAAAAGATAAAACTGACGATTAATAATGCCATAGAGGTCAGGATTTCCCAGGTCGGTACTCCGAAGGGGATACGGACCAGCATAACGATCGGTGAGGTGAACGGGATCAACGAACTCCAGAATACCATCGGGGATTCGGGACTTTTCATGGCGGCGAAACCGATGTATAACCCGATGACGAGGATAATCGACAAAGGGGTCAGGAATTGTTGCGAATCGGTTTCGTTATCGACGGCAGCACCGATAGCGGCGAATAAAGAAGCATATAACAGGTAGCCTCCGATAAAATAGAATAAGAAAGAGGCCAGGAATTTAATGATAAAGATCGGGTCGATGGTCATCGCAACCTTTTGGATGATTTGCATTTTTTCAGCGCTCAGATTCCCTGTACCGGCTATATCCGGCAGGCCGCCGGCCAGGTTGCCGGCATTTCTCAGTGCTTCCAGATCGATGCCCGGCAGGAAGAATGTTTGCATGACCAGGATCAGCACAAGGCCGAATACTACCCAAATCAGGAATTGTACGAGGCCGACAGCTGCTACTCCGATGATTTTACCTAACAGAAATTGAAACGGTTTGACAGAAGAGACCAATACCTCGATAATCCGGTTTGTTTTTTCTTCGATCACTCCTTTCATGACTTGAGAGGCATACATGAATATAAAGAAGTAGATAATCATGCCGCCGATCAATCCGATAGCCGAAGCGACTTCCGACGAGCTTTCTTTGGCTTCGCCCGAGTCGGTGATCTTTAACGTACGCACCAGTACAGGTGTTTGTGTGGCCGATAATTGTTCTTCCAAATCGGGGACTTGTGATTCGGCGATGACTTTTGCTCTTTTTATGTCTTCAATTTTTTTGCGCAATTGGGCCGCGATTTCATTTTTCAATTCCATAGGAACCTGAGAGAAAGAATAGACCGGAATTTCCGGGTGATCCATAATATTTTCCGGGATTGAAATCAGGGCGTAATAGTCATGTTGCCGGAGAAATTCCGAAGCTCCCGATTCATCGACCGGGGTATTCAGGTATTCGAATGTATTGTTGTTGATTTGCTCGAATGGAGTCTCGAGTACAGACTGATTGATCACTGCAATTTTACGGTCCTGTGTGTCGTCTTTCAGAAGCATCCACATCAGGAAAGCATAAAAACCGGCTAAAAGAATGGGAACGACGAGTGTCAGTACCAGAAAACTTCTTTTCCGTACTCTGGTTGTAAATTCGCGTCCTATGATGATAAGCGTTTTATTCATTTCAGATTTATGATTTGGGGTTTACGAAGTGGATTATTCTTCCTGTTTGATGTCGTTAACCATTTCTCCTTTCACTAATTTGATAAAGATATCGTTCATTCCCGGTATGACCTTTTGATAAGAGATAATATCGGTTTTGTCGAGCAGACGACGTAATAAAGTATTGGTCGGACAAGCCACGAGGCGTTGCAGGACCAGTTCGTGTTGTCCGTCTTCTATTTTTTCGGAAAGCAGTTCATATTCTTCTCCGATCACTTCTTGCGGATGAAAATCCGGTTGATATTTACAGATGAGTCGGTAAGTATTGTTGGCATACTTATTCCGGATCTGATTGATCGGGCCTTCGATAATTTTTTTTGATTTGTTAATCAAGGCAATATGGCTACAGATTTCCTCGACGGAAGCCATATTGTGGGTGGAAAAAATAATGGTCGTTCCTTTTTTGCGCAGTTCCAGTATTTCTTTTTTCAGGAGTTCGACATTGATGGGGTCGAATCCGCTGAACGGTTCATCAAAAATCAGCATTTCCGGTTCGTGCAGGACGGTGGTGATGAATTGCACCTTTTGGGCCATTCCTTTGGATAATTCTTCTACTTTCCGATCCCACCAGGCCTCGATTCCGAATTTCTCGAACCAGGCTTTCAATTGTTGAATCGCGTCATGACGGCTCACTCCTTTCAGACGAGCCAGATAAACGGCCTGTTCACCGACTTTCATCTTTTTATAGAGGCCTCTTTCTTCAGGCAGATAACCGATGCGGTTCATGTCGGCAGGTTCCAGTTTATGGTCTTTAAAATAAAGTTCACCCGAATCCGGTCCTGTAATCTGGTTTATAATTCGGATCAGAGAAGTCTTTCCGGCTCCGTTGGGGCCTAACAATCCATAAATAGCTCCTTCCGGGATTTCGATAGATACATCGTCCAAAGCCCGGTGATTGGCATAATTTTTAATAATATTTTTAGCGACAAAAAAACTCATACCTTTTCACTTACAACAGTTACAAAAGTTACAACGGTTATAATGGTCAGGATTCACGTCTAAGATCCTTGTAACCTTTGAAATCTTTGTAACGACATAAATTGCAGAATTAAATTGGTTGATAAAGTCTTTGGACTTTATCAACTTTACCAATTCATTATACCTGCCATTATTATAAATACAAATGCTGATATGTTAATACGCTCCTGTGGTCGGCACATTTACATATTAGCACATCAGCATAACAGATCAGCTGTATTCAGACAGCTTCATTTTCTTCCATTTCGATCATCAATGTCCCCTTCGGAATTTTATCTCCTGAGTTGACATATATTTTTTTGATTTTACCCGAAAATGGTGCAGCCAGTTTGTTATTCATCTTCATAGCCTGAAGAATCAGAAGAACATCTCCTTCCTGGACTTCCTGGCCCTCTTTCACTTCGATTTGCATAATGGTTCCCGGAATGTGTGAAGTCAGCAGATAGGGATTCGGTTCTTCCCATTTTTTTCGGTTTACCCATTTCTGGGTAAGCTGAGTTTTATATTCTACGCCATTCAGCAGGAATTTTTCATATTTAACAGTCATTTTACCTCCTTTTTAGTGGTTCTGAAACTTTTAAGTCTTTCAGTTTAAAAGTCCGGGAATTCCTGGACTTTATAAACTCTGAACACTGTTAGAACGGAGGAATTCCGTGTTTCTTAGCAGGTGTCATAACGGTTTTATTACCGGAGACTTCGATAGAATGTTTCAATAACAGGCGTGTTTCCGACGGTTCGATCACCGAGTCGATATATCCTTTGGAAGCTGCTACATAAGGATTAGCAAATTTCTCGCGATATTCGGCAACTTTCTGCTTCCGTGTTTCTTCCGGATTAGCAGATTCTTTTATTTCTTTACGGAAAATAATGTTTGCTGCCCCTTCCGGTCCCATTACGGCGATTTCGGCTGTCGGCCAGGCAAACATAAAGTCGGCTTTCAGGTGGCGTGAGTTCATGGCGATGTATCCACCACCGTAAGCTTTACGCAGGATTACCGTCACTTTAGGTACGGTAGCTTCACTATAAGCATACAATACTTTTGCTCCGTGGCGGATCACACCCATATGTTCCTGTTCAACGCCCGGTAGATATCCCGGCATGTCTTCGAAGGTCACGATCGGAATATTGAATGCGTCGCAGAAACGGATAAACCGGCCTGCTTTATCGGCAGAGTCGCAATCCAATACACCGGCTAATACCAAGGGTTGATTGGCTACGAAACCGATCGTTTCTCCATCTACCCGACCGAATCCGACAACGATATTCTGTGCAAAGTCCTGTTGTACCTCGAAGAAATCGGAATCGTCGGCAACGGCTTTGATAATATCTCTTACATCATAAGGCTGGGTAGGATCTGCAGGAAGGATTTTTTCGATATTGTATTCTGCTTTCGGAGCTTTTGACGGAAAGGCTTTCGCTTTACGTTGATTGTTCCAGGGGATAAAGGTGAGCAGTTTTTTTATTTGTTCGAAACATTCTGCTTCTGTAGAGGCAAAGAAGTGGGCATTTCCACTGATACAGGCATGAACGCGTGCTCCTCCGAGGTCTTCCATACTAACTTCTTCTCCCAGTACTGTTTTTACTACTTCCGGACCTGTGATGAACATTTTGGAAATATTATCTACCACAAATACGAAATCGGTCAATGCCGGAGAATAAACGGCTCCACCAGCACAAGGACCCAGAATAACGGACAATTGAGGGATAACACCGGAAGCCTGTGTATTGCGGAAGAAAATTTCTCCATAACCGGCCAGTGAATCCACCCCTTCTTGGATACGTGCACCACCCGAGTCGTTGATACCGATGATCGGCATCCGCATTTTGATGGCATGATCCATAATTTTGGTGATTTTACGGGCGTGCATCAGTCCTAACGAACCTCCTGCAACAGTGAAATCCTGAGCATAAATAGCAACGGGTTCTCCATAGACAGTACCGGTACCGATAACGACACCGTCGCCGTGAAGAACTTTCTTGTCCATATCAAAATCCTTAGATTGGTGCTCTACGAACATGTCGTACTCGTGGAAAGAACCTTTGTCCAAAATCCCCTCGATACGCTCACGGGCTGTCAATTTACCCATGGCGGCCTGCTTTTTGATAGCATCTTCGCCACCACCCTGAAGTACAATTTCTTTCCTCTTTCTTAAGTCAAGAATATTCCTTTTAAGTGACATAGTAATTTAGTTTATTATTAACTTGCGTAATTCCTTCTCAGAAATTAACACACCATTTAAACTGCAAGGTTACGTAAAAAAAATGATTTAAAAAATACCTGTCTTTATTATACTAATCGGTATCTATTGATATCATTGAGGGTTGAAGTCGAAATTTTAACGATTTATTTGAAAAATTTACTATTATCTGTATTTATTAATAAATGGGGAGGGGGATTTGTTCTTCCGGGGTTTTGTGGTGTTGCAGATAGAGACTGTCGATGATACCGTCGACCAGGCCGATGGTAGGCACGACGATATGCTTCGCTTGGGTATGCTCTGCGACTAGCAGGAAGATATCTGCGGCATTGGTAATGACATCTGCACGGTCGGGTTTCAGATTGTATAACCGGGCACGTTCTTCTAAGGAATAGTTTTTTAGAGTGTTGTTGAGTTGTACTAATTTTTCTACCGGGAGAGTCATTTTATTTTTGGCCGGAAGTTTAGCTAACCGGAACAATTTGTTGATATTTCCACCGGACCCGATGATCGTGATTACCGGGTATTGTTCCCGCAATTTATTCAGGTCTCTTTTCAAACGGTTGTATACGCTGGGAACGACTTTCCCTTTCAACAGACGTACGGTTCCGATGTTGTAAGAACGTGAACTGCGGAGTATTCCTTGATGGATCAAGCTGATTTCCGTGCTACCTCCCCCGACGTCGACATAGATATAATCGGCGTTTTTATCCGCCAGGTATTCGATGTGATTATCGTATACCAAACGGGCTTCTTCCTCTCCGTTGATAATATCTATCCGGATACCTGACTTCCGGGTGATGGTTTCGATTACTTCTTTCCCGTTTGCGGCATCCCGCATTGCCGATGTGGCACAAGCCCGATAGGCATCGACTTCGTATATTTTCATCAGTTGCCGATAAGCCTTCATCAGACGGAGTAGTTTTTTAGCTTTACTGGCCGGTATTTCACCTTGTGTAAATACTTCTTCTCCCAGGCGCAGGGGAACCCTTAGAAGGAGCTCTTTTGTAAACAACTGTTCCGCTGTTTCGGGATTGATACTTTTGATCAATAATCTGACTGCATTGGAGCCGATATCGATCGCTGCATAATTTACTTTACTCATGGGGTATGTTATTAGTTGTGATTTCTTGTATGTCTTCCTGATAATAGTGATATAAGGCCGATTGTGACCGGAATAGCGAATGGTCTTCGTTTTTCCAGGGGATATTCTGTCCTGTGCCGTCGACTTGTCGTCCCTGCAGAGAGTCTTTCAGGCCATATTCGACGATTCGTTTCAATTCGGTTTGAATTTTCTTATCATAAACAGGGGTAAGTACTTCGATCCGGTTGTCCAGATTCCGGGGCATCCAGTCGGCAGAACCTGTCAGGCAGATCATATCACCTGCATTTTCGAAAATGAAAATTCGTGAATGTTCCAGATAACGGTCGATAATTCCGTTGATCCGGATGTTTTCGCTTATTCCCGGGATTCCTGTGACGATAGAACAATTACCTCGTACCACCAGGTCGATCTTTACGCCTGCGGCCGAAGCTTCATAAAGCTTAGCGATCAATGTCCGGTCTGTAATATGGTTTACCTTTCCTAATATTCGGGCCGTTTTTTGTTTTCTGGCATTTTTGACTTCCTCTTCGATCAATTTCAATAGTTTGGAACGCATATCGTTGGGAGAGACCAGTAATTCTTTGAATTTTACGGGTAGATAAGGTTTTTCAATAAAGTCGAAGACATGCCGGACTTCTTTTACCAGGGTTTTGCGTGCGGTAAAAAGGGTGACGTCGGTATATCGGGTGGCATTCCCTTCATGAAAATTTCCGGTACTGACACAGGCGATATCTCCCTGTCTACCCGATATATATACTAGTTTTGCGTGTATTTTCAGACCTTCGACTCCGAATACGACTTTGATTCCGGCGTCTTGCATTTGTTTAGACCAGCTGATATTCGATGCTTCGTCGAAACGGGCGAGTAGTTCGATAACTACAGTTACTTTTTTCCCGTTTCTGGCTGCTGCGATTAAAGTTTGGATAACCTTGGAATTTTTCGCTACCCGGTAGAGGGTCATTTTTATGGCTTTGACGTTCGGGTCGATCGTGGCTTCCCGGAGTACACGCAAGAAAGAAGAAAAACTGTGATAGGGATAGTGCAGGAAGAGATCGCGGGTACGGATGGTATTCAAGATGCTGTCGTCCCCTGAAAAGTCCGTTTTGAACAATGGAGGCTGAGGGGGATATTTTAAATCGTCACGTTTACAATCGGGAAATTTCATCAGATCTTTCAGATTTTGGTATCTACCGGCTCCGACCTGAGTATCCCAGCGGTCCATACAAAGCATCCGGCTGAGGTGGCGCTGCATAACCGCAGGCATCCGGCTGTCGTATACCAACCGGATCGGTTCCCCGTTTTTTCTGCTTTTCACCCCCTTCGATATTTTTTGCATAATGCTGTTCCGAAGATCTGAATCGAGTTCCATTTCTGCGTCTTTAGTGAACTTGAACGTGTAAGCCTCGAAGTGGTCGTAAGGCCGGCCGTTGAATATCAGGGGAAGGCAAAAGCGGACGATGTCGTCCAGAAACATCAGGCATATGCGGTCGTCATCGCCGGGGATCCGGATAAAACGGCCGTATGATTGCACCGGCAAAGCGATAATAGCAAAATCTTTTTTAGTTTTTCCTGTGGTTTGCAGACAGACGCTCAGATAGATATGGTCGTCGGGTTGGTCACTGAAATGACGGAAAGAAGAAGTGAAAAGCGGGGTCGTAGAGCCGATCAGTTGTGTCTTGTAAAATTCACGGATGTAGTCGGCTTGCTCCTCCTGTAATTCTTGTTCGTTCAGGAGGTAAATCCGGTTTTGCCGGAGTGCTGTATTTATTGCTGTAAATGTTTCCTCGAATTTTTGTGTATACAGGGCATTCAACCGGCTGATTTCCCTGAAGGTTTGAATGGCGGTTTCTCTCTCTGCCTTAATGGTTTTATCCTCATATTCGATGATTCGGTTGAGGGTGGCTACCCGTACCCTGTAAAATTCGTCCAGATTATTGGAGTAGATTCCCAGAAAGGATAACCGTTCGAGTAAAGGAACCGGGGCTTTTTCTGCTTCGGACAGGATTCTCCGGTTAAAATACATCCAACTGATATCCCTTTCCAGGTAGGGAATCTCACCTTTTTTCCTTGTTACTTTCATGGATAAAATACAATGTATTGATTTAATTACGAATGTATTTTATCCATGTTACTATTTAATGACAGAAATGTGACATTGTCGTTGAGGCTGGAATTGTCTTTATAAAATTTCTTTCAGGTGTTTATAATTGGAATTGATCGTATCGATAATCTCCTGTGTCCGGCCGGTCAATAACATTTTATACATGGCTTGTGCGAATCCGGTCATTTGATTCCATTCTATTTGCGGGGGCATAGCCAGTGCATTCGGATCGGTCATTACATTCAGTAGAGCAGCTTCCGGTGAGTTCAAGGCTTCGACCAATACCGGGAGTACATCGTCCGGACGGCTGACGGTATAGCTCTTTATACCCATCGCTTGAGCCACCAGGGCAAAATCCGGATTTTGCATGTCGGTTTCGTTGTCCGGCAGGCCGGCGACTTCCATTTCGAGTTTTACCATACCCAAAGAACGGTTATTGAATACAATAATCTTGACCGGTAGCTTATATTGGGCGATGGTTGCCAGATCACCCAGTAACATAGAGATGCCTCCGTCGCCGCAGAGAGCGATCACCTGTCTGCCCGGATAGGCGAACGATGCTCCTATAGCCTGGGGCATAGCGTTGGCCATTGTGCCGTGATTGAAAGAGCCTAACATCTTTCGCTGGCCGGAAGCTTTCAGGTAACGGGCTCCCCAGACACAGGTCATACCCGTATCGACGGTAAAAATAGCATTTGCCTGAGCAGTTTCGTCGACCATCGCCATGACATATTCCGGGTGAATCTTATTATCACTGCCTTTGTTTTCGACGTAAGCATTCAGGTCTTTAATTACTTTGGAATAACCGAGCAACTGATCGTTCAGAAAGCTTTTGTCGCTTTTGGCTTGTAAAAGAGGTAATAAAGCTTCGAGTGTCGTCTTGATATCTCCGCATAGCCCCATTTGTACTTTGGCTCTTCGGCCCAGGTGACTGGGATCGATGTCGATCTGAACGATTTTATTGTGAGTCGGTAAAAACGGGCCGTACGGGAAATCGGTACCTAATAAAACCAGTACATCGGCCGCATGCATGCTGTTGTAACCCGATGCCATGCCTAATAAGCCGGTCATCCCTACTTCATTGGGATTATCATATTGGATTTCCATTTTACTTTTGAAAGAATAGGCTACCGGGGCTTTCAACCGATGGGACAATTCGACGATTTCTTCGTGTGCATCTTTGGCTCCGATGCCACAAAACAGGGTTATATTGCTATTGTTGTTCAACAGATCGGCCAGCGCCTGTAATTCGGTATCCGATGGACAGGTGCGGGGATGAGTCGGATAGTTGATCTCTGAAGAAGGAATATTGACCTGGCTTTCTCCGGTCAAATCTCCGGGGATACCGATGACACTGACTCCTCTGCGGGAGAGAGCGGTTTGTATAGCCCCCTGTAGCATGCGGGGGAGTTGACCCGGTGTAGTCGCTAATTGGTTGTAATAACTGCAGTCGTCGAACAGGCGGATGGTGTCGGTCTCCTGGAAGTAGGTCGTTCCGAATTCACCTGAAATAATGGTAGAAGCGATGGCTAAGACAGGAGCCCCTGAACGGTGGGCGTCATAGAGCCCGTTGATCAGGTGCACATGGCCGGGACCGCTGCTACCTGCACAACAGGCCAGGTTGCCGTGAAGCTGGGCTTCTGCTCCGGCAGCAAAAGCTCCGGTTTCTTCGTGACGTACGTGAATCCACTGAATCCGGCCGTCTTTGCGGACAGCATCGTTAATCTTATTTAAACTGTCACCTGTGACAGCATAAATTCTTTTTACACCGGCTTTTACCAGCATATCTACAATTTGCTCTGCTATGTTTGCCATAATTTAAACGTTTCAATTTTTATATCAAACGGGCTTTAGCCGGAAAGGTTTATTTTTAACTTTAGAATCTGAAGAAAGAAGGCGATAGTTTATAAAATTGAGAGTCCGTAAAGTTTATAAAGTATCCCCGAAGGCCATCGACTTTACAAACTTTACGGACTTTACAACCGATGCTGTTATTTTATGCTTTTGCCTGATCGAGGCGCTTGACAACTTGGCCGTAGATGATCAGGGCAATGGCGGAAGCCAGTGCGATTACAGCAAAATAATACCAGATGTAATGGGCATTACTGCTGGCAGCGAGCCATTCGCTACGAGTGGCGAACAGGCTTTCGTCAGGGCAATATTTACTTAATAAATAGCCGGAAAGTCCGAATCCTAAAATGGAAGACAAAAACGAATGCAGGTGGCTGAAACCCAGGTATAATCCTTCCTCGCCCTTGGGGGCTTGCAGGGAGAAATATTCCAGAAAACGCGGGGAAATAAAAGTTTCCGCCAGTCCCTGGAAGACGATACCTACAACCATCATAAAAGCTACCGGGTGCATGGTCAGAATGGTCGATTCCGGATTCAGCATATTTCCCGAAGCCATGCACAAAGCGGACAACGGCATGATAAACATTCCGACGGTCATCGAAGTAAGGGCTGTCCGGTGACGCATCAGCTGGGTGACCAGGTTGACACACAGCACTACGACCAAAGGGTTGACATTGGCATACCAGGAAGGGGATGCGCCTTCCCCGGCCAGACGGAGTACGTATTTGGGCATGGTGGCATACAATTGATGTTGTACCATCCAGAAACCCGTAATGATCAGGATCAGGATGATCAGCCGGCCGTTAGAACATACTTTTAATAGAGCATTCCAGATTTGCCGGAAGGTTTTTCCCTCTCCGCTGTGTTGAGCACTTTTATAGAAAAACCAGATCGCTATGAGAGCCAGAAAGGTCATACTGGCCGAAAAATAATTCAAGGTGATCAATCCTTCATTCCCTAAAGCCTCTCTAAGGGGTTTTACAATGGTTTTACCCGAGAATGCACCGATATTGACCATGCCGTAAAAGATGGCGAATCCTTTGGCCCGGGTAGCTTCTGTCGTTTCTTTGGCCACCGTTCCCGAGATTACACTTTTGATAAAAGCTCCTCCGATGACGATCAGAGCCATAATCGGGATAATGCCGTATTGCAGGCCACTCTCGGTGAGGCCTTTAAAGACGGTGGTATGCCCATATTCTACCAGTCCGGCACTTTCGAGCCAGGTAGGAAATAAAGCCAGACCACCGTAACCGGTAGTCAATAAGGTGAAAGCCAGGAGCATAGAGTTCCGGAAACCGATCTTGTCGGCCAAAGCTCCGGCAAAAGTTGGCAGCAGATAAAGGAAAGCGGAGAAAGTACCTGCGATGGTGGCAGCCTGAATGTCATTGAACCCCAATATACGGCTAAGGTAGAGGGTGATCACGATAAATACACCGTAGTAGGCAGCACGTTCGAATAATTCCACGGTGTTGGCCACCCAGAATGCTTTACTGAACCTGATTTTTTCTTTGTTTTTTGCTGTCGTTGTCATACTTTTTTTGTTTTAGATTTTTTAGCACGGGGCAAAACTAGTAAAATAAACCAAAGTATGTATGTTTTGATTAATTTTGTATGCATGAAAACAGATGAAATAAAAACTGAAATCCATCCCTTGGAGCCTTTCTTCCCGCAAGGGGCAAGGCTATTGATGATGGGAAGTTTCCCGCCGAAACGTGAACGTTGGAAAATGGATTTTTACTATCCTAATTTTCAGAATGACATGTGGCGTATCTTTGGATTGGTATTTTTCGACGACAAGGAGCATTTTCTGACGGCAGATAAAAAATCATTTTGCGAACAACGGATCCGGGATTTTCTTATCCGGCAAGGAATTGCCTTGACCGATTCCGGCCGGGAAGTCGTTCGGCAGAAAGATAATGCCTCGGATAAATTTTTGGAAATCGTCCGCAAGATCGATTTGTCCGACGTATTGCGGCAATTACCGCACTGTGTAGCCATTGCGACAACAGGGCAGAAAGCGACGGACACTTTGCTTTCTCTGGTCGAAGCCTCTCAGCCACCGGTAGGAGGTTTTTCGACTTTTCATTTCGAGGGTAGAACGATCCGGTTATACCGCATGCCCTCTTCTTCCCGTGCCTATCCGAAACCCTTGCCTGAAAAGGCAGCGGCTTATAAGCGTATGTTCGGAGAGGTCGGTGGGTTCTTCTAGAGAAAGGGTATCAGATTTCTTTCTCTATCAGATAGACGTTGCGGTCGGTAGCCGAACGGGATACCAGCTCGGCTACAAAACCGGCTAAAAACAGTTGGGTCCCGAGGATCATACAAACCAAAGAAATATAAAAATAGGGGTTGTCGGTTACCAAACGGGCCCTGATCCCTTGTGAAAGACAGATCAGTTTATCTATACCGATCCAGCCGGCAGCACAAAATCCGATGATAAACAGCAAGGTCCCTATTGCCCCGAACAGATGCATCGGTTTTTTGGCAAAACGGGTAATAAAGGTGATGGACAACAAATCCAGCATTCCATTGATAAATCGGTTTAAACCGCCGAATTTGGTTACTCCGTATTTCCGTGCCCGGTGCTGTACGACCTTTTCTCCGATTTTAGTGAAACCGGCCTGTTGGGCCAGGATCGGGATATAGCGATGCATTTCTCCGTATACTTCGATGCTTTTCACAACTTTATTCTTGTAAGCTTTGAGCCCACAATTGAAGTCGTGCAGATGGATCCCTGAAAATTTCCGGGCAGTTGCATTGAATAATTTGGTGGGTATTGTCTTTGATTTCGGATCGAATCTTTTTTTCTTCCAACCGGAAACCATGTCGTAATCTTCGGACATGATCATTTGATAAAGAGCCGGTATTTCGTCCGGGCTATCCTGCATATCGGCGTCCATCGTAATGACAACATCTCCTTGGGCATTCTGGAACCCGCAGTGTAAGGCTGCGGATTTACCGTAATTCCGCCGGAATTTTATGGCACGGATATGTTCGTTTTGGGTCGAAAGGGTTTCGATGAGTGCCCAGGAATTATCGCTACTGCCATCGTCTACCATGATGATTTCATACGTAAAATGATTCGCTGCCATGACCCGTTCGATCCAGGCTGTTAGTTCCGGCAGAGATTCGTCTTCATTATATAACGGTATAACGACTGATATGTCCATGATCTGAAAATTACGGTTAAATAAATTCATTTTTTCGGGTGCGCCTGAGTAATCCTGCCAGGAGCAAGGAGAAAATAAATCCGGTGAATATTTTATTGAATGTTTCTGCAAAGGCAATTGTAGCAGGCGTTGTAAACGCTTTTAACATCGAGATCATATTTTCGGTGAAAGCCGAATCCGAATATACCTCTTTGAACGTCGTTTCTATCGAAGTCAGATAATTCTCCAGTAATTCCGGATGGTGACGATAGAGATAGAATACAAAGCATCCGTAGATGACCGAGGCTACAGCGATCAGATAGGTACAAGCGCCCAGTGCTTTCCCGTAAGACAGACAATTATCCGGCAATTCGTCCCGGTATTTACGAACTCCGATAAATGCTCCGACGATGGAGAGCAGCAGGATCACATTGTTCAATTGCGGATTGAGACTGACTCCCCGTCCTGAACGGTAGTAGGCATAAGCTACAGCAATAAAACTCAGTCCGACGAATAAACCGAACAGGGTATTTTGTGAAAAAAAATTCTTTTTCTTCGAAGGTGCCATGTATTTTTCTTTATCCTTACAATAAATCGGCTTGTTTACGCAGATAGATCTTTTCTCCTTCTGTCAGCGGACTGTCGGCCGACAGGTAGTTGAACCTGCAAAGATTTTTGAGCCGTACTCCGTATTGCTGTGAGATGCTGTACATAGTATCTCCGGCTTTTACACGGTGGAATTCGTATCCCCGTGCCGCTTTGCTCTTTTTCTTTTTCAGGAAGACCAATTGACCGGGGTCCAGGGTACTGCTGGATTTGTCGTTGTATTGTAATAATTTTTTAAGTTTGATTCCGTAATAACCGGCAATTTTTTCAAAAGAATCGCCCGGCATCGTTTCTATACAGATAATGCCATTGCGCATTTCTTCGCGGTTACGGTAGTTGGTATTACTCGGGTGGTCCTGGGTTGCTACACTTTGGGCAAATTCTTCTGCAGTGATCGTCGGCGGTGTACCCCGTCTTTTGATCGAGCGGTCGAATTTGTACAATTCTTCTTCTTCGATGATTTTAATCAGCATATTGGCATATTGCGGGTTGGTCGCATATCCGGCGGCTTTCAACCCCTTCGCCCAGGCTTTATAATCTGTAGTAGGAATACTGAATAAACCGGCATAACGGGGACGGCTAGTCAGAAAATCGCTGTGGTCGATCCACGATTGTTCGATATTTTTATATTTCCGGAAACATTCGTCCCGGGTATCGTCGTCCATGGTATATGTATCGCCGTTCCAGGTTTCGTGGCATTTGATCCCGAAATGGTTATTGGCATTGACGGCCAGTTCCGATTCGCCGCAACCGGATTCGAGAATACCTTGTGCAAGCGTGATACTGGCCGGAATTCCGGTCCGTTCCATTTCACGGATAGCTATATGTTTGTATTTGCGGATAAACTCTTTACGTTTGTCTGCCATAACATTAAAGCTGATGAGCAACAGACTAAACAATACCAATATTTTCATACTCTTTTTCATAACACTCACTCGTTGGCGTCAGGCATTTACCTGGCAAAAGATAAATGCTGATTTTTCAATTTCCGGTTTATAATTATTCTGTATCTTAGGGGGGTAAAAATAGTAAAAAATAGTGATGGATAAAAGAGAACTGAAAATAGATTATTTTGTGTGCCGGAATTCAGTGCCCGCAGGCTATGAGGAATTGTCCGAAAAAGCTCTGGCTGCTGCCGGCAAAGCTTATTGCATCTATTCCGATTTTGCTGTCGGAGCGGCTGTTTTGCTGGAAAACGGTACGATCGTTTTAGGCAATAATCAGGAAAATGTGGCTTATCCCAGTGGACTATGTGCAGAACGGACGGCTTTATTTTATGCTGGTGCTGCTTATCCGGATGTTCCGGTCAAGGCATTGGCTATTACAGCTTGTTTTAAAGGGCGTCCCAGAAAAGAGGTCGTTTCTCCTTGCGGGGCTTGCCGGCAGGTGATGGCGGAAGTAATCCGGCGTTACGGCCGGGATTTTGATGTACTGATGATAGGTGAAGAAGAAACGGTAGTGATAAAAGCCTCTTCCTTGTTGCCTTTTAGTTTTGAATATATAGGCTGATCCGCTAACCGGGGCCCGAAGTTTTTACACCGCCTCTACCTGAATTTTTCCTTTCGGGGTAGGAGTAAATACCAGGCGTTTGTGCAGAAGGGTTTGGTTGTTGAAATCGATCACCAAAGCCGGATCGATGGTTTTCCCATTTATCCGGATTTCAAAATGTACGTGGTCGGTGGTGGCCCGGCCTGTTTCGCCGGTAATAGAAACCGGAGTACCTGCTTTTACATGATCGCCCGAACGGACCAGGTGTTTGGAATTATGGGCGTATACCGTTTCCAGGCCGTTGTAATGACGCACGACGACTACGTTGCCATAACCCCGGCTCCAACCTGTCATTCTGACGATTCCGTCGAAAGCTGACAGAACGGTGTCCCGGCGATTGATTTTCAGGTCCATGCCGGTATGATTTCTTCCATTCCGTCGTCCATAAGGAGATAATACCCTTCCGCCGGGCAGGGGAAAAACAAAAGCACCCTCTTCCAGGTCGGCCAGGTCTAATACCAATTCGGGCTGGCGGACGAAAAATTGATCGTCTGCATAACCGACCATCGTTTTTTCGATCCGGTTAAAAGAATCCCGGACTTCTGGTTTCGGTTCGAAGAATTCGACGGGCTCCGCTTTATAAAAAGCATATTCGATCGGAGAAGTTGCTAAAAGACTGTCTGGGATAGTAAATACAGGAACAGGGGTATAAGTTAACTGAGTGGGAATTGTGGCTTGACGTGAACAAGAATAAAATCCTGCCAAACTCAAAATAACAGCAACCAGTGCTCTGTTGTGCAATCTCATACTGTATCTTTTTGGTGAATATTAAGTTAGAAATGACTGTTTTTACCATTAAAAAGACAAATTAGATCATTCCTGAAACGCAAAGATAATTGAAAAAGTTTCAAAACCTACTGATTGTCTATAGATTACAACTTTATTTAACATGTTAACGTTTTCTGTTAAAGCATTGTTTTCCTTGCTTTTACCTGTTTATTTTTAATGAATTGAAGTTATTTGTACTACCTTTGTGCCCACTTTTAAATTAGGAAAAACGGGTTCGGATTTTAATAAATCGACTATGGAATGGATAAATAGTATATTGATAGAGCACAGTGTCATACAAGCTGTTGTTGTGATTGCTATGATCTCGGCTTTAGGATTGGCTTTGGGAAAGATCAGCGTCTATGGAGTTTCGCTGGGGGTTACTTTTGTCTTTTTTGTTGGAATTGCGGCCGGACATTTCGGCTTATCGATAGATTCCCAAATGTTGAATTATGCCGAGAGTTTCGGATTGATTATTTTTGTTTATGCTTTGGGATTGCAGGTCGGACCTGGTTTTTTCGGTTCGTTCCGGAAGGGAGGTATGACATTGAATATGCTTGCATTTGCTGTGATCCTGGTGGGCACGGCAATGACTTTGGGCCTTCATGTGGTGACAGGCGTGTCGTTGCCCGATATGGTAGGTATATTGAGTGGTGCTGTGACCAATACCCCTGCTTTGGGGGCTGCACAGCAAACTTTGAAGCAGATGCATATCGATGCGGCTGATCCTGCTTTAGGGTGTGCGGTGACCTATCCTTTAGGAGTGGTCGGTGTCATTCTGGCGGTTATCGTATTGCGTAAGATGTTTCCTCGCCGGACGGCAGAAACCGTTGTGGCAGAAGATAAAAGCAAGCACACTTTTATTGCCGGTTTTGAAGTCCGCAATCCCGGAATTTTTGGGAAGAATGTAAAAGAAGTAGCTCACCTTGCGGCACATCGATTTGTTATTTCACGCTTATGGCGCGATGGGAAAGTGACGATCCCTACTTCCGATACGGTATTGCTCGAAGGAGACCGTTTGCTGGTGATTACCACCGAGGCTGAGGAAGAATCGTTGCGTATCCTTTTCGGTGAAGAGGAAAAGGTGGATTGGAATAAAAAGGATATCGACTGGAATGCCATCGATAGCCAGTTGGTTTCCCAGCGTATTGTCGTGAGCCGTTCGGAGATCAATGGAAAGAAATTGGGATCCTTACGTTTGCGTAATCATTATGGTATCAATATCACCCGTATATATCGGGCTGGGGTACAGTTGTTGGCAACTCCCGGGCTGGTACTGCAATTGGGAGATAAATTGACCGTTGTGGGCGAAGCTGCTGCTATCAGCAATGTGGAGAAAGTGTTGGGAAACCGTATTATTAGTCTTAAAGAACCGAATCTGATCGCCGTATTTGTGGGGATTGTGTTGGGTTTGGCTGTCGGGGCTATTCCCTTTTCTATCCCCGGAGTCAGTTTCCCTGTCCGTTTGGGAATAGCAGGCGGACCGATTATCGTCGGAATTCTGATGGGGGCGTTCGGACCGCGTTTACATATGATTACTTATACGACCCGGAGCGCCAATCTGATGCTCCGGGGATTGGGACTTTCCATTTACCTGGCTTGTCTGGGGTTAGATGCCGGGGTACATTTCTTTGAGACGGTGTTTCGTCCCGAAGGGCTGCTGTGGGTAGCTTTGGGATTTGCGATCACTTTTGTGCCCGTTGTCCTGGTGGCCGTTATAGCTTTGAAATTGATGAAAATAGATTTCGGTTCCCTGGCAGGGATGTTGTGTGGAAGTATGGCCAATCCGATGGCGTTGAATTATGTCAATGCGACCGTCGAGGGAGATAATCCGGCCGTATCTTATGCGACGGTATATCCGCTCTCCATGTTTATCCGTGTGATTTTTGCTCAATTGATCTTAATGTTGTTTTTGTAGATTGGTTCCGGGGTCGATTTTTTGATAATGCTGCCCCATCGCAAAGTGAAGTGCTCCCAAAAAGTTTTATGTCCGACTTTTTGGGGAGCACTTCATTTTTGGGGACTACTTCTTTTTCGGGACTTTGTTTCCGATAGGGAAACAGGTATTTTATTTCAGGTATTCCGTAACGAATGCACGCAATTTTTCAGCTCTGATGTTCTTGGCTAAAATGCGGTTGTTTTCGTCCAGTACGATAATCGACGGCACGGCATCGATGTTGTATTGTTTCACTACTTCGCACTTCCATCCTTTCAGCGAAGAGACATGCGTCCACGGCATACCGTCTTTCTTGATAGCCTGTACCCAGGGTACCTTACGTTCGTCCAGCGACACGCTGACAATAGCAAGACCTTTGTCCTTGAAGTCATTGTAGAGTTTCACCATGTTGGGATTTTCCATGCGGCACGGTCCGCACCAGGAAGCCCAGAAATCGATAATTTTCAGTTTCCCCTTCACGCTGTAGAGCGACACTTGTTTTCCTTCTGGAGTGGTCAGGGTAAAGTCGGGAGCGGTAGCGGCGATACCCACTTTCTCCAAGTCAGCGATACGTGCCTCCAATAGTTTCCCCGGAGCTGTTTCCTTTGCTTTCTCAGAAAGCAGGCTGTAAATCTGTTTCAGCGGTTCCAGTTCCATGATACGTTCCGAACCGGCGGTCTGCAGATAGGCTGCCAGCACATTGTCTGCATTCTTGCGGACGATGTTGTTCATCTTGTCAAAGGCAGCCTGCTGCACTTTGTTTGCTTTGGCCTTCAGCTCGTGGGATGTCTTGAAATGCTTTTGGGCAGCTGCTTCCGATGCTTTTTTATTCAAAGCCCGGCTTTCAGCATTGGCATCGGCTACAATTTTCTGATAATCATTGTAAATATCCTGGAGTTTTCCTCCACGGATATCGCCGGCTCCGTTACGGGTCAGTTTCGCGGTATATTCCATGCCCGGTTCGAGTATCATGACAAAACCGCCCTCATAACCGGCAATCTTCAACAAGGCGACTACCGGCTCCTGCAAATTGCCGGTCAGGGCAAACCGGTTGTTTTCAAACTTTGTCTGTGCCAAAGTATCCATGCCTTCCACTTGTTGGGTCAGCACAAGCAATTCCCCTTTGTCAAGCTCTATATTTCCTTGGATATGGAATGTCTGGGCTGCAAGAAAGGAAGTTGCCGCTAACAGGAAAATACATGTCAATAAATACTTCATGATTCAAATTGAATTAAATGGTTTGTTTTTAATAGGGATTATCTTTTAAATAATCCCAAATCGATGCTTAATGCCACCTGCCATGTATTCTTTAAAAGACTGTCCTTCTCCGGAATCAAATAGGCAAAGTCTGCTTTGATGTGGTGACAACCGACACCGCATCCCAACGTGCCGTAGCGTTGCAGTTTGTTGTCCTGTTCGCCGTAGTGATAACCGCCACGAATCGCTACAATCTGCAAAAGAGTGTATTCCACTCCGACACTTCCGCCCCAATTGGTATTGGGTAACACCTGGCAAGCCACATCCAAGGTTCCTTGCAGACGGTGTTTGTCTGTAAATACGTGGTCGATCATACCGCCGGCGGCAACCTTGGAAGCCTGGTCATATTTACCGTAGCCGTAATCGATCTTGGTGCCGAAATTGGATGCCTGCAAACCGACAGCCCACTGCGACTGTTCCCAATTTTCAAAATTGCGTCTATAATAAAGCCCCAGATCAAATGCAACGGCATTGGCAACATCGTCCTTATCAAGACCACTCATATCCGAACGGATAAAACGGGCTGTTGCTCCTACAGACAAATCATCTGTCAGTTTACGGGCATAACCTACGTCCACACTCCAATCTTTGGGAGTAAAAGTTCCGGCATCATTGCCTTCCTTGTCCCATATATTGGTCTCCGAATGGTTGAACCAACGGAATCCGGCGGTAATTCCCTGTTTCTCGTCCAGATTCCAATAACCGGCCACCCCATGTAAATTGCTCCCCTTGGACAATTCGCGCAACCAGGGAGTAAAGCTATAACCGATCTCGGCTTTTTGGGTGGAAAAAATACTCTTGGCTGCATTACGGTATATTGAGAAAGCATTGGCAGTTGCCGCCACTCCCGAGTTTCCCATACCTACTCCGCGAACATCGGGCGTAAGTTCAGGAAATTGTGCCGCCCCTGTGCTTTTTTGTCCAAAAACAGCGAGACTTCCAAATGCAAATATCGCTATCAGGCTATATTTTAATCTGTTCATATCCTTACAATTTTATAATGTTTTTGGTGATTGTTTTATTGTTGCAGTAGAGTTTCAAAGTATAGCTTCCTCCGTCCACCTTGCTTAAATCCAACTCTCCGGCTTTATGTAAAGAGGCTGTCACCTTGCGTTCCAGAACCAAATTACCGGAAGCATCGTACAGACAGGCTCTCATTTCACCGCTAAAGGTCATGCTGGCACGGATAGTCAGAATATCCACCACAGGATTCGGGTACAATTCAACCTCTTGAAGCAGTTCCGGCTGCAATTTAATGGAAAGCTCGGTTGTGCTTGAAAGCCCTCCCCGGTCTGTCACCGTCAATTTTACAATGTGGTCTCCGGCAATGCAATTCCTGTTGTTCACTGTCAACATGATGGTTCCGTCTTGTTTGGTGGCAGTGACACTCTTGCTGGGGTCTTCCAAAACATAGTCCAAATCGGTTCCGTCTTCCGTATCGCTAACTGTATAGACATATTGGGCTGTCGAACCATACGGTATGATTTGCACTCCTTCTATTGGCTTTTGTGCTGTAATTACCGGGAGGAAGTTTATAGGCTCATCGCTCAATGCCAGCAACGCATTCACACATCCTACACCTAACTTGCCCTTATATTCCGGATTATAGTCATCAATAGGCTTCACACCGCGCTTCAGGCGATATTCCACTTCGTATGGAGTCAACCCTTCGCGGGCAAACTTCGATACAATCAAGGCTGCCACTCCCGCAGCCACAGGTGTTGCCTGCGAAGTTCCCACCAATTCCAGGTAGTTATTGTTTCTGGCACAGCTCCACATCTGCCAGCCATATCCGTTTCCGCCTCCGGGTGCTGCAATATCGACCCACTCTGCATAATTGGAATAATCGCTTTTCTTAAAGGCAGGGTCGAGGGCTGCGACTGCGATAACATTATCCAGCGAAGCAGGATAGTGGCTCTCCGGCTCGACTCCGTCATTACCGGCAGAACCGAATACAATACCGCCCCGCATCGGTCCTGTCTGATTTCCGTTTTCGTCGATACCGGCATTCTTTACAAAATAATTGACAGCATCCTGCATGACTTCGGCAACCGAGCCTCCGGCGATAAACCAACTGTTCGTACAGATTACGGCTCCGTGGTCGGCTCCGTATTTGATGCTGGCAGCAGGATTGCCGTTATTGAACGGACAGCACATAAAACGTACTCCGTTGTCAGGGGTGTCACCGCCGGCAACGCCACAAATACCCACGCCGTTATTGTTCTTGGCTGCCAATATACCGGCAACATGGGTACCGTGATCATCCTCCGCAACTCCGGTAACAGGATTCGCTCCGATTCCATGCCAGTCACCTTGATAACCGTTCCCGTCGTTGTCTCCCCAAGGATTCTGGTTAAATTCTCCGGGATTCTTCCAAAGATTGTCCCGCAAATCTTCATGGTTAAGGTCAACCTTGGAGTCCACCACATTTACAATCACTTCCGGCTTTCCTTTTTCAATCTCCCAGGCATCCAGAATGCTGATGTCTGCACCTGCCAGCATCCCGTTGCTGCCGTCATTATAGAGATGCCATTGTCGGGGCAGATACGGGTCATTATAAGGTAACGATACCGACTCTGTCTTCCCTTTGTAAATAGGTTCTACAATGGAAACATTAGGCAGTTCTGACAGTGCCTTCATTGCCTCTGCCGTAGGGATATTCTCGTCGAAAGACACCTGATACCACAGATGAAGGCCTGCCTTCCGGGTACGTGCTTCGAACTTCCCGGCATGGGGGAATACCCGCTCCAGGCGGGTACCTCCCAATTGCCGGATAACGAAGTTCAACTGTCCGTTGTCCGTATCCACTCCGCTGCGGGTGGTCACAATCTGCAAATCCTCCGGCAGCTCTTTGAATTTGATGTTCACTTGCCCCTTTACCTGTCCGGCGGTATTCGCTACAACCGACCAGTCGTCTTTGGGAACTTCTGTGATTACGCCCTCTTGCTGGCATCCTGCCAACCCCAATAAAAGCAAGTATACTATCTTTTTCATTTTTGAATGCGATTAATAAAGGTGAAACACATATCCTTGATGGGACCGAATCCCTCGAAAATACGGGAGGTCTCGATATCTCCTGCCGTTGTCAAAGTCAGCTCGTGCAGTTCTCCTTTGTCTCCCTTGTCTACAGCAAGTGCCAGACAGCGTTGCATATAATTCCATTCTTCGGTAAGTTGGTGATCTTCCGTGATGCGGAATTGCATTTTTGTAATGGGACTTCCTGCATCATACAGTTCGTATGTTTCCAGACTTGCCACATTGAACAGATACACCTTGGAGTCTACGGTATAGAAAAACTGGTCAGGGAATGCGCTTGTCGTGGCAAACTGCGAATCCTTGTTAATCGGCAATTCCCCGATAGAGTCGCCTGTAATGGTCTGTTCAGTGCTAAGACGGTAAGTCCAATAGCTTTGGTCCTTGGTATCCTTGACAATAGCCATTGCAATTCCATCCTTATGCTCTTTGTCCTTGTTGTCCGTTCCCATCCATATCACTTCTTTGCCGGTCCAGTCGTTATATTCTTCGGGGAAAAGCGTAATTTCACCTCCTCCGCCCAAATTGAAATAAAGAAACTTGTCTCTTTCATCATCCCAGAAACACAGGTAGCTACTCTTTTGAGATTTTGCAATCAAATCAACTTGGTAGGTTTCATTCAGTTCTTGTGCTATTTCGGGAACCTGAAATTTACCTCTTCCGCTATTAAAAGTTGAGTAATAAAAACGTTTGTTTTCATCTACCAATATCACGGCACCGCCACTGCTGGGAGACCCATCCAATCCGTATGCCACTTTGGTATTATTCTCAGTGATAACTTCCGGCAAAATATCATTCTGCTTCTTTTCCACCTTCATTTCAAAAGGAAACAATGCCCAGACACTGTCAGGAGAAGCAATATAAAGCCACTCCGGAGCATTTCCGTTTCCGGTGATTACCGGTGCATATACCAACTCGGTAATATCTTTAAAACGTTTTTTATACCCCAATGCCGTATAAGCGTCCTCCGTGAAGAAATAATTCAACGAATCAGGGTCTTCCACGGCAGAAATGCGGGAGTCTTCTTTATCCCCGTTCAATACCAACCAACTGTTGATATACGGATAAACGATCTTAATATGCAACTCTTTGTACGAACTGACATTCGTCTGCTTGTCCGTCAGGGAGAACACGATATCGAAAGCAGAGGATTTCTTAGGTGGGAATGTCAGCCTTAAATCCCTGGTCGTGATGGTATCGGTCACTGTTTTTTTGTCTTTGCTGTAGCTGACCAGCCACAAGAACTCCAGGTTTTCTTCGTTGGTTGCCTGGCTCTGTGACAAATCAACGGTGTAATCTACATACATCGTATCCACAGGTGGCTGCTTGAACCGGTAATAGCCGTCCTCACTTTCAGGCAATATCTTATAAGTGACCTCGTTAATGTCCCTATATTTATAATTGCCTTTGTCCTCATAGCATCCGGTCAACCCTCCGATTAAGAGGGCTGCCAGCATGAATATTGATATTGTCTTTTTCATAATCCTATTATATTAAATTTACCAAGAAGCCGGAAAATCAAACGGTGTCGGATTTGCACCGGCATATTTCTTCATAAAGTCTTCGTATGTATTGGCGTATGCCTCGGTCAAGGTTGCATGTCTTGCAGGCCAGTCGCTTGGATTTCCCTCTTCAGAAGGAGCTCCCAAGAACCAACCGTTAACATTACCATAATTCATAGGCATCAAAGTAATCCATATAAACACCCGTTTCGCTTCCGAGTATTCTCCCAAATAAGGCAACTCATCCCAATAGGATGGTTTGGTATCAACCTCCGGGAAAGTGAATCCATAAGGAGCGTCCGGATGAGCACTGTTGTAGGCTGCCAGTTCATAGCGGAAAATGGGGTTCCAATCTGTCCAGTTTGCCCATGGCCAATATGTTGCACCATACATCGGCATTATCTGCTGCATGAATGCCTCTTTTTCCGGAGAATAGTCGCCTAAATAATAGCTCTTTTCAGCCCACCATCCCGGAGCGGAAACCGGCAATTCAAGCTGGCTGTCCGGATGTTCTTCGTTGTATGCGTTAATAGCATCGCGGATGGCACCCATGACATTATCCATGCTCATATTCTGGTTCACCAAAGGATTGATGTTGCATTCGCCGTAATACATCTGCTCTGTCAATACGGCAACAACCGCAATGTCCCGTTTGATATCCGAATATTCTCCCAGATAAGATTCTCGGAAATCCCACCATTCCGGACGTCCTTCTATCGGAAAATCAAAGGCAAGCGGAGCTTCCGGATGTTCTGCATTGTATTGTTCCAACAACACCCGCAGCACCGGATTGGCATAATCCCAGGTGCCGTCTTTGATTTGATAATCACTGCGCGGGAAAAGTTCGCGGACAATGAATCCCTGTTTCTCGGGCGAGAAAGCTCCCAACAGGGACTCACGCCACCAGGACGACTGCACGGTAACAACCGGGAAAGAGAATTCGGAGATACCCTGTTCCGCAACTGCATCCCTGAACACCAGATTCCAGTATTCCAATTTACTGTTGTTTGCCAAGGTCTCACCCTCTTCACTCAGCAGATTCTTGATAAACTCATGCTTTTCTTCCGAAAATTCACCCAGGAATTTCAGCTGTTTGTCCCACCATACCAATTTTGTCGTTACCGGAAATTTGAATTTCTTCCGGTCTTCCGGTGCTGCATTGGCATTGAATTCATCCAGAGCTTCGCGCAACTCCAGATTGTATTTGTCCGTCTCGTTCCACATGTGGTTGTTTTCCTTGCTGAATGCCTGTTTGGAAACCGTTACCATAAAAGCATACTTTTCTTCGTCAAATTCTCCGAGCCACTCCTGACGTTCGTCCCAACCTTCCGGTTGTTCATACACATCCTTGATATCCAGGCGCAATATGGATTTTTCCACAACACCCTTGTCAAAGAACGCCCCCTTCCCTTCCGTATCGACCGTAATTCCGACCGTATAGGTCCCTCTTGTCTTGGGACGCAACACGGTTATCTTGATGGTATCTTTCAATTGATTGGGAGCCAGGCTATAATACGGCTCAAACACAACCTCGGCAACCTTGCTGGAATCCTGGTCTTCCACCAAAACGGTTTTCAATTTATACTCTCTTTCATCGGGAGTCGGGAACCCCTGCAAATCCAGCACAACCCGTTCAAAGGTATATGCTGCCAGCGAATCCCCGTAATAGAATGTTTTCGGCTCGCCGTTTATTTCCTCTTCATAGGTGGCAGTGGCAAAATTGAACACTTTGGTCATATCTTCACTGCTGTTGGCAGAAAACTGCAAACCGTCTTTTTCCTGCGTATATTGGACCACGCCTTCTTCCTGACAGGAAAACAGACCCAGCAGAAAAATCGAATAAATATATTTTCTCATAGTACTTGCATTTTAATGGTTAACCGTTATTTCCCGTTTCCATAGGCAATTTCATCATCCGGAGTCGGCAGTACGTAATAGTCCATCTTCTCAACCGGACAACGCCAGAAGGTTTTATAGTTGTGCCGTTTCAGGAAATAGAAATACTGTCCTTCTGCAAAAAAATCCTTTTGGTACTCTTTGTTCAGAGCCTCCTTGCGTGCAGCCTCATCATATGAATCGTTTGCTTCGATGTTATTGTTGCGGGAGATTCCCCTTGCATTCCTCACCTTATTGATATAGGTGACGCTCTCTTTCAGAGAAACGGATTCCGCCAGGATGTAATACATTTCAGAGAGGCGGATCAACGGTATTTTCTCGCTGTAGTTCTTGTCTTTGCTCAGATATTTGCGGCACATCAACCCGTTGTTGCCGTGGATAAACCCGTAGCTGTTCCGGTAGCGTATATCGTTCAAGCCGATGGTGGTGCGCTCAAATACAGTGTTTGCATTATCGTACGAGATATACAGTTCATTACTGTAAGTGTTGATGCTTTTCCAGTCATCTTTCAATTTGTTCGCCATATCATCCATGCCCAGGCAGAAAATAGTCTCATCATACAGGGAGGCATCCTGGATATTGCTTATCACGAGCTCCAGTCCACACTGCTCTATCACCTCCTTGGCTTTCAGCGCAGCGTTTTCCTTGTCGCCAATCCAGAGATACACTCTTGCCATCAACGCCTTGACTGCCATTTTGTTCATTCTGTGCTTGCGCAATCCCAGGAACGGGTTATTCAAATCATTTTTATAATTCAACGGGTCGTCTTTCAACAACTCCTCGGCTTGCGTCAGGTCTTCCAGAATGTGCTGTGCAATGACACCGGCAGACTCCAGGGATTTCTGGTCGGCATTGAATTCCGTACGCCAGGGCAGGCATTTCATCTCCGGGTCTTCACTATATACAGGACCGTACAGGCGAAGCAGGTCAAAATAATGGAATGCACGCAAACCCAATGCTTCACCTTTCATCAGATTCCAATAGCCGTCCGTAAGCACAACATCTTTTCCTTCGTGCTCCAGGCGGTAAAGCAGATTATTGAGGTTGGCAATGGTTCCAAACTGGTTTACCCAAACGGAGTTGACATCCTCTTTGGCATTCGCATTATTCTTGTAATCATAGATTTCCGCACGCGTTTTGTCAGACGGAGCAACCGATATGTCGTAGTTGTCGTAACGCTGGGCAAGTCGTTCTATATAATCATACGACAGTCTCTTCCCGTAATTGTCGAGCAAGGTCATGCGGGAATATACACCTATCAGGGCAACCTTGAAACCGTTTTCCGATTTGAACAGCTTGTCGGCTTCTATTTCATCTTTCGGGCTGACATTCACCCAATCTGCACAGGCGGAAAAGAGCATTGTCATTATAACCCAAGCACTTAAAATTCGTATTCTAAACATGACATTTCTTTTTAATTGAATAATACAGATAAAGACAGGTTAAAGCTCCGCGCAAAAGGATAATCCAGACCTCTTTCCTGTTTTACGGAAGAGATTCGCCCGATATCCTGCATGGAAGCATTCAGCGACAAACTTGCAATCTTGCATGCTTCCAGGAATTTGAACTGCTTGGGCTCAAAACGGTAGCCGATGGATACGGAATTGAATACAAATTCATTTAATTTCTGCAAGAAACGGGTACTTACCGGTGTCTGCTGATTAAAGAAAGAGATTCCTTTGTATTTTGCATAGCGGTTTGTCGGACTCCAGCGGTCGGAACCCGCAGCACGGCGGTCTACGTTTTGCGAGATGTCTATGTTCTCGATTTTATCTACCAGGGTCTGGTTGTAGCGGTCTGCCCCGAACTGATAGGAGAAACCCAAATTGACAGAAAGGTTCTTCCATATAAGCGAAGAGTTGACTGCTCCGCGCACTTTGGGTTCCGTGTCGCCTACCGGCACTTTGTCGGCAGCATCCCAGACAAAGGTCTTTTCGCCGTTCAATTTCTGGAACAGTTCCTGACCGGTTGCCGGGTCGATACCCAAAGAACGTACGGATTTGATGACAGTCGTAGATTCACCCTCTTCGTATATAGGCAATATCTCGTTTCTATTTTCCTGGTTCTTACGGTTCATTTCTTTCAGCTCATTGGACAGCTTTTTAATGACATTCCGGTTGTGGGTGGCATTTACGCTGAGACTCCACTGGAACTGGTTTTCGTAGTTGTTGATGAGCAAACCATTCAATGAAACGTCTACACCCTCATTCAATACAGCTCCCACATTACGGGTCAGCGTGCTGAAACCGGTAGAAGGCTGGATGTTTGTTCCCAGCAACATCTCATCGGTGTAATTGTGGTAATATGAAACAGTTGCATTCAAGCGGCTGTTCCACAAACCGAATTCCAAAGAGACACTTTTCTGCATGGTTTTCGACCATCCCAAATCCGGATTTCCGATTGCCATCAACTGTGCTCCCAGGACATCTCCCGAAGGATAGGGGAACATCAAATCTCCAAACGAATAGGTCTCCTTGGCTTGATAAGGCGAATAACTTTGAGAACCGGTTGTTCCGACACTTCCAAAAAGCGTCAGATTGGAAATGATGCTTCCCTCCAGCCACTTCTCGCGCTCCATGTTCCAACGCAGCCCCACCGACCAGAAGGGTGCCATTTTGGTATCGGCACCGAATTGTGAAGAAAGGTCGCCGCGGATATTGAAGTCTACGGAAAAACGCTGGTCATACATATAGTTCAACGAACCGGTCATACCCACGCTGCGTTGGGTGGATTCCTCTCCGTTCACCCGCTGGTCCATTTCGAAGGCAAACAGGAAATCGTCCATGTTGTCATCCGGGAATCCCTTTGCAGAAAGGTTGATACCGTCGCTTTTCGATGAAGAGACATCCCAGCGGAGCAAGGCGAACATTCCGTGTTTGCCTTTTACCAGGTTGTAGTTCAAGGCAGCGTTGGCATTCCAGCTTACAGACTCTCCGGTACTTTTTGTATAGGAACCGCGCTGGGTCAGGTCTTCTTCAGGAGCAAAATCAGTGTGGTGCGACGATTTGAACTGCTCCGAACGGGCCGTGCTCTTTGTCAAAGACACCTGTCCGTTGACACGGAGATTGTCCATAATGGCATATTCGATAGAGAAGTTGTCTACAATACTGAAATTGTTTGACAGGTCTTTATTGGGAAACTGTACATTATATAATGGATTGGTAACCGTCTTCGGGTTGTTTGCCGATGACATGGGCTTGATTTCTATTACCTGCTGGTAACGGCCGTTTTCATCTGTCAGACGGTAATAGGGATTCAGTTTCGTATATTCCGAGAATGAACCGTAAGGCGAATTATGCGATTTGGTATTTGTCATGCTCAATGAGTTGCTGATATTCCATTTCTTGCGGCGGTATTGCAAGGAAAGGGTCAGACCTACGTTGTTACGGTCCGAGCCTTTCATGACTCCGAATTCATCCCCGTAATTCAGGCTCAGGCTATAACGGATTGCCTCGTCTCCGCCCTCCATGTTCAGGGTGTGGCGATGGGTGAGTGCCGTACGCAACGGTTGCGACAGCCAATAGGTGTTTACTCCGCGCAATATTTCCTGTTTGTATTTGTTGTAATAGTTCAACATGTCTACGCTCTCAAACAATCCGGCAGATCTCTCGTATTCCAATTTTTCGGAGGCATTCATCAGGTTGTAGTCGGACAGGTCCGGAACAGAAATTCCCACATTGCCGCTGTAACTCAACGTCAATGCACCCGGTTTCGGTTTCTTGGTTTCAAAAACCAACACTCCGTTAGAGGCTCTCGAACCGTAAAGGGCAGTACCGGCAGCATCTTTCAGAATGGTAATAGATTCTACGCGCTCCGGGTCCAGGTCGATAATGCGCTGCAAGGTCGTCTCAAAACCGTCCAGAATGAACAACGGCATGTTAGGACGGTTGGAATAGTCTCCCATCAACATCTGGAAATCTGCACTGGAACCGGTAGCTCCCTGGCCCAACTGGACGTCTCCGCGCAGACGGAATTCAGGCAATGCGTTAGGGTCGGAACCTGCCGTATTGTTTTCCACGATGCGGAAACTCGGGTCGAAAAGCTGGAGCGCCTGCAATAGGTTGTTCGGATTCAATTTCTTCAACTGATCGCCTTTGACAGTGACATAGCGGCCGGTAAAACCGGACACTTTACGGGGCGCCATACCTGTTACCACAACATCTTCCATTTCAATAGACATGGCTGTCAGTTTTACCACGACATCTGCCATATCTCCTTTACCGGCAATGTTGACTTCTTCTTCTTGATACCCGACAAAACTAATAACCAGTGCTGTAGCGCTACCTTCCATAATTTCCAGGTGGAAACGACCGTCCATGTTGGTCACAGCCCCCACACCTCTCTGTTCCTTCAGTACAATACTGGCTCCAAGCAGCGGCTCGCCTGTTTTGGCATCTTTTACCACACCGCTGATTTTTTGTACGTCATGGGCAGGTAGCTCTTTCCGGGGGCGTAATACAACGGTACGGTTAGGCTGGTATTCCACATCTACGGCATATCCTGCCAACACCTGTCCGATAGCATCCCGCAACTCCTTGTCGGTGATATTTATATTGATTTTTTTAGAAAAATCAAATGACGCATGATTATAGAAAAAGCGGATATCAGCAATGTTGCCGATTTTATTTAGGGCTTGTTCTATTGTTTCATTAACTATCTGTACTGAAATTTTCTTTTTTTGATATTCTTCCTCTGCAGCTTTTAGTCCACCGGAAAAAATCAGCATAAATAAAGCAAACACCAGGAACCGATGGCCTAGAAATTCCTGTAACATTTTCTTCTTTTGCATAAATTTGTAATTTTAGTTAGTAAATATATTGTCGTCAGCTGTAGTAAATTCCTTGTGTAGGATATTTCGCAGATACTGTTACATATTACTTTTGCATTTCAGTCAACTCCTTCTTAAATTTCTTGTTCTTATTGTATTTTTTGAAGTAATCTTTACTAAGTGTTTTGATTACGTCGAAGTCTTGCTGTTTTGATATGGCGTTGTACAAAAACAGATAAAGCACAGCGTCTCTCACATCGCCTTCGTACACTTTTGACAGTTTCTCATACATCTCTTCCATGTTTCCGGCAGGCTTGTACTCTTTGCCGGCTTTCCGGGCCTCGCATTTTTCACGGTATTCCAGATAATCGATCAACCAACCGATGTAGGCGTAGCTTTTCAATGAAGCCTTGTCGCTTTTCACCTGATAGCCGTCCAGAGCCTCCCAATAGCCTTTCGGAGTGCATTCCTGAAGCGGTTTTTTGTTTACATCGGATACGATGAACGGATATTTCACCAGGTTGTCCAGGTACATGCCCTCCAGTTCCGCATGGATATAGTTGAATGCGAACGGGTCCACCTTGTCGCGGATGCCTTCCAGAATCTCCTGTTCCTTCTTCCAGTTCCGCAGGCAGGCATCATAATAGGTCTGTACCGGCACCTGTGTCACCACGGCTGCCAACGGGTTGGTCTTGTAGTGGTCGTTGATGCGCACCATGCGTCCGTCACGGATGGCGCTGTTCAGGGTGACGGCAGCCGGGGTACCCTTGAACTCAACGTGCTTGTAGTTTTTTCCCTGGAATTGGATGGCCATTTCAATCTCGTCTCCGGGACATACAATCATCCAGAGCCAGGCGTTTACCTTCATCAGGCCCGGCTCTTTCAGTTCCACCTCGAACTCCATCAGTTGGTTGTCCTTGAACGGGAACTGCTGGTTGTTCGCTGTGTTGTCTATAAACTCAAAATCGATCACCTTGCCGGTATATCCGACAGCGGTTGCCTTGATTTTCGCTGTTTTCTGGGCTTGTACGCCTGCACAGAACAGGCATACAAGCATACAAACCAATATTTTCTTCATCTTCGGATTATTTCTTTTTGTCGTTTTTCAATAGGGTCTTGATGGTATTGATCAGCTCTTCTCCGCGCAGGTTCAGGGCTTCGATTCTTCCTTCCGGGTTGATCAGTACGGTGTAGGGGATAGCCGAAAGGTTGTATTTGCGTGCCACCGGTCCGTACCATACCTGGAAGTCGCAAGCCTGCGGCCAGGTCATCTTCAGGTCTTTCACAGCCTTTTTCCAGGGTTCCGGTTTCTGGTCCAGAGAGATACCGATGATTTCAAAGTTCTTGCCCTTGCATTCCTTGTAGAGCTTCACTACATTCGGCATTTCATTGCGGCATGGTCCGCACCAGGATGCCCAGAAGTCGAGCAGGATGTATTTGCCTGCAAAGTTCTTCAGTTCGATGTCCTCGCCGTCCATTCCCTTGATGGAGAATTCCGGAGCCTCTACGCCCACCTTGAACTCCTTGTTGGCGATGATTTCATCCAGCTCCTTGGTGTACGGGTGGTTGTTGAGCTTTTCGTTCAACTGTCCGCGCAATTCTTTCAGTTCGTCCAATGACAGTTCGTTGGTCATCTCGAACAGCATGATGAACGGTGCGAAAGCCTGGTCGTTATAGAAGCGTGCCATGTATTTCTCCATGTTCAGTTTCTTGGTGTTCTGTTCCCAGGTGCGGTATTTGAACAGGCTGTCCTCCACTGCAAAACTTCCGCGTCCGTAGCGCATGTAGTGGGTGTTGGAAGCCAGCAGCATGCTGTCGATCCAGTATCTTGTCTGCAACTGGTGGAGCGACCACAGGTTGTTGTTGATGGTACCTTTGGTTACTGAACCCAGGAAATAGTCGGCACGCATGGTCATGTTCATCTGACCTGCCTCCAAAAAGACGGGTGCCAACTGACCGTCGTGGCTTTGGATGAAATAAATCACGGAGTATTCGGGTACAGTATCTCCTTTGAACCGGAACCGTCCCTCTTTCACTTCGCAGCTGTCCACTTTGGTTTGTGGTCCGTGCATGCCGTCTTCTTTTACAAGATATACCTTGCCGGTGTATTTGCCGGTGATGAAGCCGTTGATTTCATAGCCTTTGACGGGCTGCGTTTCTTTGTTTTCAGACTGTCCGGCCAGGAATCCGGATAGTAACAGGCACAAGTTTAGGGTGATCCATTTTTTCATACTTGATGATTTAGATTAATGATGATGAATTTATTGTTTAATATATTGTTACGAACTTACCGTTGCAGTTGCATTTTACGTTGGATACCTCTTCCAGACGCCGGAGGAAAACCTCCAGTTTCTCTTCTTTGTTGACTACTCCCGTATAGATGATGTCGCTGGCACCACTGCTCAGCACAATGTTGACTCCATACCAGTTTTTCAGCGTATTTGCCACCTCCTGCAGCCTTGCTTTTTTGAATATGTAATACCCCCTGGTCCAGGAAACAATCTCTGCAGGATCTACCGTTCGGACACTGGTCCCTCCAAAAGTCTTGTCACATTTTAATTGTTTGCCGGGAGTAAGCGTGTACTCCTTATCGTTGATTTGTGCGGCAATCTTTCCCTCGAGTAGAGTCACCTTCGTCTCGTTTTCATCGGCATATGCCCTGATATTGAAGGAGGTTCCCAATACTTTGACGGTTATGCCGTCAACAACTACATAAAAGGGACGTTCGGCATCCTTGGCCACTTCCAGATATATCTCTCCGGATGCGTATACTGTACGCGAATCGGCTGCAAATTTTGCCGGGTATTTCAGTGTGGAGCCTGCATTTATCCATACTTTGGTCCCGTCGCTCATGGTAAATCTGAAGTCACACTTAAGCGGCACTTCCAGTGTGTTGTAGTTGTCTGCCGTTATGGAATCCTCTTTTTGTGAAAGCAACGAATCACCCAACATGATTTTTTGCCCTTTTTCTGTCTCTTTGAAATAAAGGTTGTTTCCCCAGACGTTTATCCGTGTGCCGTCTCCCAATGTCAACACCGGCTTGTTGGCAGGCATGTCCGAAAGCTGCTGCTCTGTTTCTGTAACTTGCAGATTTTGCGTTGCCTGTTCCTGTATTCGGGTCAGGGCCCAAAATCCGAAGCAAATGGCAATGACGGCTGCGCCGGATAAGAACCGGTAATATATGCGGCGGTTTGAACGTTGTTTTCTTGCTTTCAGAAAATTGTTGAATGCTTGTTCTGCATCACTGTTTTTGTAGTTGTAAATTTTTTTCCGTATGGTATTGTCAGAGCAGATTTTGTTGAACAAAGCCTTGTTTTGTTCATTTTGTGCAAGCCACGAATCTATCACATGCTGACTCCCGGCATCCGCTTCTTCGCTGAGAATATCACTGATCTTGTCAGATATGGAGAGTGTTTCTTTTATTTTATCCTGTCCTTCTGTAAGCATATCTTTTGTTTGTGTTATGTCCCAATAAAATATCATCGATATTATTTAATACGCGCAACTAAGAAAAAAGGGGGGGGAGACTGAAAAATTATAGATAATGTAGTATCTTTGTTTTATTGATTTATGAATTTTATGCGCATTCAGAACGAAGAACTCCTTCTACATTACTTGGCGCGAAAGGACAACCGGGCATTCCGTCATTTATATGGTGTCTATTTCGTAGCCTTGAAATCCATTGCTATCCGGTATGTAAAAGATGATCAGACAGCCTGTGATCTGGTGCAGGAAGTGTTTATTTCGTTATTGGAATCTACCCACCGCTTTATCAGTGGAGATGAGGTTAAATATTTCCTTTACAGTGCCTTGAAAAACAGGTGTGTCAGTTATTTTAGAAAGCAGCAGGTGCGCGACCGGTATCAGCGTGAATTGTTGGATACGGCATCTGAAATGGATAGTTTTTGGGAAAAAGTGTTAGAGGAAGATGTCTATGCCAATCTGATGGCGGCGATTGAACAGCTTCCGCCCCAGTGTCGTCTCGTAATGCAGCTTACATTGGAAGGGTTGAAGATTTCGGAAATTGCCAGCCGTTTGCGGATTTCTGAAGATACGGTCAAGGAGCATAAAAAAAACGGCAAGCAAAAACTTGCCCGTATGGTTGAAAATCCTTTCCTGATATCTTTGATTTTTCCATGATATGAGTTGTTGCTGCTCCTGCTTCCCTTTTGGTTTGAAAGCAGGCTCGTCTGTAACTCCTCCGTAGCTCGTGGCTTTGTGGTCGGATGAGTACCCCCCCTTTTGTCGGGTGGCGCGTATTATAGACATATGGTTGGTATTTTAATATCGTATATTATGAAAATTGTTTCGCTTTTGTTTTTATTATTCGTTTCTCTGACGCTGGGTGCACAGGATATAACGGGTAAGTGGTATGGGTATCCCGATTTGAAGAATATGCGCTTGCGTCTGGAGTATCATGTCGAAAAGGCCGGTGGTGGCTATCAGGTTACGTTGAAGATTCCGGATTTGTCGGAAAAGACCTATCGGGCGGATGCGGTAGAATTGGCGGATCATGTTTTGACGGTGAATATTGCGGATGCGCAGACTCGCAGTATTCTCAGGCTTCAGGCCGACGGTTCGCTGAAGGGAACTTTTTTGTGGGAAGGATATGATTTCGAGCTTCTTCTTACCCGCACGCCGGTGGTGTTCAAGCGTCCGCAGACTCCGAAAGAGCCTTTTTCTTATCATTCGGAAGAGGTGACTTTTCAGAATGCGGATGATGGAGTCACCTTGGCGGGAACATTGACCTGGCCAGCCAGTGGAGCCAGGTGCAAGGCCGTGGTGTTGGTTTCCGGCAGTGGCGGTCAGGATCGCAATAACACTTTTTCAGAGCACAAAACTTTTTTCGTTCTGGCGGATTATCTGGCCCGTCACGGGATAGCTACCTTGCGTGTGGATGACCGTGGTGTCGGAAAGTCCGGCGGCAATTTGAAGGAAAGCGGTTTACCGGATGCAGATGCGGATGCTGTGGCTGCGGTTAATTACCTGAAACAGCGTCCGGAAATCAATGCCGATAGTGTTGGAGTCATCGGGCATAGCGAAGGCGCTTTCGTGGCATTCAGTATGGCTGCCCGGAAAGAGGTGCCTTTTATCATCACTTTGGCGGGCGGAGGCGTAAGCGGCAGCGAACTGTTGCTGATGCAGCGGGCTGCCTTGTTGAGGGCATCCGGTGTAAAAGAGGATTTTATTGAAAAATACAACAACTATATGCGTCAGGCGCAGGATATTGTTTTGCAATCGGGAGATGCTGCCACTTGTGAACGGAAGCTAACCGAACTTTTCAATGGTACTCCTTTGGCCGGTCAGGCAGCCGCAACGACGCAGCAGTTGTATAATGTAGCCAAGATCGAGTTGTTGAAATACAATCCCGAGTGGGATTTCCCGGAAATTACATGCCCGGTGTTGGCACTCAATGGAGACAAGGATTGTCAGGTGCCGGTGGAAAATCTGGAGTTTATCAGGAAAGGGATTTCAGAGAATGGTAACACTCAGGTGAAGACCATTGTTTTCCCAGGCTTGAACCATATGTTCCAGCCTGCCGTTACCGGTTCTCCCGTAGAGTATTCCGATATTGAAGAGACCATTGCTCCGGCAGTGCTGCAGGAGATTGTCAACTGGTTGAATCAACTGAAATAATATAAGTCGGGGGAATAGTTTGAATGGTGTTAAGTCATTCCGGTGCTTCGAAAAGAGTTGGAAAGCGTTGGAATGGCTTTTTTGTGAGTATTTCGCTATCTTTGTTGTTTCATCGAAGGGCGTATTATGAAGAAATATGGTGTTGACAGAGATAAAGAGAGCTGTAAACTGCTGCAAGCAATGCCGGAGGAAGGGTTTCGTCTGCTGTTCGGTAGGTAGCATATATAATTGTGTGTGTATGTCGTATGGTTGACCGAATAAATTGTACACATTTCGTTTTATAAATGTGCACGATTCATTTTGCAAATTATAGTTTTTATAGCAGTAAATTTAAGATTTATAATTCGCTACTACAAAAATAAGTCGCCCTTTACTCACTTAGGGGAGAGAATGAGCAGTTTGTAAGGATAAGCCAGTATTCGTTGACTATACGGTGAAAAATACTAAAATAGGCAGTTATATACATATTTGTGCTTATAAATACCTGTTTTTATTCTGCAATTCGAACTTTAAGATAAAATTTTCAACAGAAAATCCGAAGGATTTTATCGCAACAGAATTTTCGGTTCTCTAAGTAATGATGAAGGAATTCTAAACAATAAATGTCTGCATCTTAAATAGTTCCAGCGGTTTCAATAGTTAAAAAGGTCCCCTAAAGATTAATTTTAACTACTGTAACCGTTGTAACTAAAAAAACGTTTAGGCTTGACGTCTGTCTAGCTGTAATCTTTTTAATATGTCGGATAATTCCCGTAAAACATTCGCATAAAATATCCTCCGAAGATAATTCCCAGGATGATCCAAACCAGAATAAGTATTAATGCAGCCTTTGCCCAATTGGCTTTTGTAGGATTAGTACCGTTACTGAAAGCCCAGACAAACAGCATGATAATATTAACGATCGGGATCATTGTCAAAATCAGTGAGATAATCCAGTTTCCGATAGATATCGGTGAATAAATTGCGGCAGGTTTGTATTCTTCTTGCATACGATTAAAATTTATTGATTCGTTTCAATGGTTTTAACGTTAGAACCCGGTTTAGGGTTAGGTGACTTTTCGGAATTTAATAAAGTCTGTGGTCTCTTTTTAACGAACCTTCGGTTCCGGCCGGCCGTATCAGCGACTGTTGAAAAAGCACCCGCAGGGTTCAAGGACTTTATAAAACATTTAATTCTGGATTTTAGTTGTTTAGAAATTTTCGGTTTGCTGAGATTTACTCCGTTCTTGTTGAGAGGATTTGCAGTTCCTGTTAAAAAACTTTAGTCGTTGATTCGAATTGAAGGCTAAGCAACGAAACCGTTTCCTTTTTCTGGGTAGAGAAATCGAATTTAAAATTCGGTCTCTATATAAATGAATTTATTCTATCTTTGTAAACCATTTATTGGCTAGTGAATAAAGATCTCCATAAATACAGTGACGCAGAGTTGTTGAGCTTTTATCGCCGTACTCGGAAACCGGACTATTTAATCGGGTTGTACGAGCGTTATATGCCTTTGGTATACGGCGTGGCTTTGAAGTATCTGAAGAATGTACCGGATGCTCAGGATGCTGTGATGCAGATTTGGGAAGAGCTGTTCGAAAAAGTATTGCATCACGACATACAGGTATTTAAAGCCTGGTTGTATAGTTGTGTGCGCAATTATTGCTTGATGGAATTGCGACGGCGGAGTGGAAATAATTTTGTCGGATTAGACGAAAAATTTATGGAATTTTGCGATGACTTTAATCTTGAATACAGCAGAGAGACCGACCGGCAGGAGAAAGCATTACAGGAGTGTATGGAAGCTTTGCCTGAGAAACAACGGCTTTGCATTCGTTATTTTTTTATGGATGAACTGTCTTATAAAGAAATCGGGCAAACTTCGGGTTTTACTTTGAAGATGGTCAAGAGCTTTATACAAAATGGAAAACGTAATTTGCAATTGTGTCTCGAACGAAAAGGAATAAAGGCCAATGAGTAGACAAAGCGACATATGGGAATATCTTCAGGGAGAAAGAACCGGAAAGCGAGCTAACCGGTTCGAACGGGAGATGTTGTCCGATCCTTTTTTGTATGAAGCTGTCGAAGGATTGACTACTGTGAAGGCGGATCATGAGAAAATCGTACAGCAGTTGCAAAAACGAATGAAGAAAAGGGAAGGGAATAAGACTGTGCGTTTATATCGCTGGGTGGCAGCGGCTTCTTTGCTGTTGTTGGCGGGACTTGCGGTTATCTTGATGAACAGGAGTGCCCTTCGGCAACAAGAAGTTGTCGTGGCAGAAATGGATAAAAGTGAACCGATTATTCGTCCGGATAGTTTACAATTGATGGCGGCACAGCTGGATGAACGAGGTGTGACCGATACCGTAACTCTGCCTGTACGGAAGATTATCGGGAAAATAGCTGGGAAAGAACAAGTATTTTACCGACAAGTGCAAGCTGTTGAGGATATGGATTCGGAATCCGATGAATCCGGAAGTGCGGATGTATTGTCGGAGCCTGTAGCGATGGCCGTCACAAACGAAGCGGCTAGGCAAGCGTTTGACTCTTGTGTTCTGAAACCGGCCGATCTTCGGCGGAAACAGCCGATAACCGGATATGCAGTGACTTTGCCTAAGGCAGATACCCAAAAGAAAGATAAAAAGAAAAAAAACGATGCCGATGCCGTAGGAACGAAATCTGTATACTTGGATAGCCTTATGTTGGAAAAAAATACCCGTAAAGAGCGTCGGACAAGGATTGTCCATACGAAAAGCAGAGGAGCAGGTGAGAGGAAATTCAGACAAGAAGTTGTCATAGATCATGCCGGATGGATGAAAGAATTCAACCGTTATGTAGCGGATTCTTTGCGTTATCCCGAAGATGCCCGTTTGGAAAAACTGCAAGGCGAGATACAATTGACCGTGCGCTTGAATCGAAAAGGTTTACCTGCCCGGATCAAACTCATTCAACGTTTATCGCCTTCATGCAACCGTGAGGCAATTCGTTTGGTAGAAGAATATCCCGGTAAATGGGAAAATACAGAAAAGGAAATTTTATTGACAATCCCGTTCAAACTTCCTGTTACAGAGTAAGTCTAATCCAACATTAAGTTCATATAGGGCCTTGCTTCCCGGAATAATCGGTTTAAAGGAGCCGGTAAGCTATCAGGATGATATCCCAATAAGGCTTGGGTGAGGACCGGAATATCCGTTTCACTGTCGATCGGTCCGGAAATTTGGTCTGTGTGTATACAATTCCCGCCGGCAATGGTGTATATTCCGTTATTGGACGGTACTTGAGGATCGTTCAGCTTGAGCGTGAAAGCGACTTCCGGATGAAGCCGGGCAAAATATTGCAACATTTGTGGGGCATGTGTCAGACGGGCCATACCCAGACTGATGTTACCTGAAACTGCAGGGAGAGTTTTGTAAACTAAGGTCTTGTCAGGCCAAAAGGCATGAATGTTCTGTAGGAGTTCTGTCTTCTCCTGTTCGGTGTCGAATAACAATTCTTTGACACAAACCCTGTCCTTTTCAGGTATAGCCAACGCCCAACCGGTCGGTACATTTTGGCGGTAAGTAGCCCAGAGTTGTCCTTCCGACAGGTAAGCTTCTTCGACAATGGTAATATAATCGTTATAAGGATGTTGGATACAATAATTCCTTTTACTCATCTCCTGGTCGAAATAGGGAAATAAATTCCGGGCAAAGTTTGCGTCGAAACGATCGGAAGTAGTGAGTGAAAGAGTATGGGGTATAGTTTGATTAGCAGGGGTATAAGTGTGAAGGGCATAATCGAAGACGGTAACATATCCTTGGCCTGCATAATAACCGAATAACCAATCTTCAGCCGGAATCAGGGTGCTGAAGGCAATCCCGCGGTCGTACATCTCCTGCAAAGCATTTTGGAGGAGCAGGGTCATAAAGCCCCGGTTGCGGACATCGGGTAGGGTACATGCTCCCGAGATATAAGATGTATCGACCGTGACATTTTCCCAACGCATGGGATAAGGAAGCATTTGCAGGGCTGACAGGGCTTTCCCGTTTTCTTCGTAAATCAGTGAGTTGGCGTCGCTATACTTTCGTTCGAAGTAAAACCGAATGAATTCGTCCGTGTCTTCAAAACACCGGCGCCATAATTCCATAACTTGCTGTTTTTTATTCATCTATCCGGATTTAGTGTTTTCAAATGGCCTGTCTTTTGATGGCTTTCGTCTTTTCGAGTAATAATACAGGATGATAAGAGAGTTTTGCCTGGCGGAGACCGGGAATACCCAGATCTTCTTCACGGTTCAGGTAAATGTATTGTTCCGGTAGATGTGATGCAAATTCCTGGTTGATCGCACTGTAAATACCGTCGATATTGATATCTGCTTTTTCATAATGCACCCCGAAGGTGTTGTGGCTGATAGGGGCTCCGAAAGTGAAAGCTGCAATCTTGCCGTCGACACTGATCACAGCGCCTGTCAAATCCAGTTCTTCGAAATGATGTAAGGCATAAGTCAAAGCACGCCGTTCGTTCCGGATGTTTTCGTTTTCGATATAGCCGTGTTTCATACACCATTCCGATTCGAACTGTAAGCATACCGGAATAAGGTCCGGGGTTAGCGGCTCATAGTTGTATCGGTACTCTTTCCTGAATTTATTGACATGATTCCGTTTGGGCTGATAATGCTTGCCTTTTAATTCGGCCAGATCCTGACGACGGTAAATATAATCGAAATAATCCCGGTTGCTCGTATATTCGAATAAAGTGGGGAAGTATTGCTCCAGTTTATCTTGTATCTTCGGTTGTACTCCCCGTAAACACAACGGTTCGTTTTCAGAGAGGGCACACGCCTCTAAAGCTTCGATAACCGGAATCGGACTTCCTTCTCCCAAAGGCATGAAATATTCATGGTTGCCTTCAGAAGTGACGAAACGAATCACTAAATGATCCTCGATAAGGGCATAACTGGATTCCGTCATGAAATGCCAACTGCATAAATTAGCAAAGGAAAAGTCGCAGTCTTGTTCGTCCGAAGGAAGTATAAACGAGGTAAGTAATTCTTTATCAGTTGTTGCGATCGGTTTAAAATCAATCATATGTTATTCTGTTTTATGATGCGAAAATATTTTATTTTTAGTAGAAATAGCTCTTAATCTGTATATTTTTATATGCAAACGAATTCAAGTATAAAAATGTTTTAAAATTTCAGGAAGGATTGACGGGGAAAATGGATAAAACGATAGCAGTGGATAGAGTTTTACAAACTGATTACATTTCAAACCTATTTTTCCGAGTTTTGTCAAATGGTTTTGCAACAAGGGTAGGAAAGTCTGCGTTTAATTAAGGAAGATACTTTGAAATTATTTGTTTTGTGATAATACAGAAAACTATGGAAGCAAAAAAACAACTCAAACATTTGATTATTTATTGTAATCCGAACCCTAAATCTTTGAGTGCAGTTTATAAAGAGGCGGTGATGGAATTGACAGAAATGTCCGGAAATGCAATGAATGTCCGGGATTTGTATAATATCGGTTTTCATCCGGTTTTAGAGCAATCCGATTTCGATGCGGTAAAACACGGTCAAATTCCGGAAGAAGTGAAAGTAGAACAGGATTATATCCAGTGGGCTGATTTATTGACTTTTATATATCCGATTTGGTGGACCGGTATGCCTGCTCTGATGAAAGGATATATCGACCGGGTATTTACCAAAGGATTTGCTTATAATATGGATGAGGAAGGGCAGTTACAGGGGCTCCTGGCAGGTAAAAAGGTCGTTATCCTCAATAACATGGGATTTCCTTATGATTATTATGACAAGATTGGAATGTTGCAATCGATGAAACAAACTTCCGATCAGGGAATTTTTGAATTTTGTGGAATAGAAGTTGCAGAACATCGCTTTTTCGGACACTTAGACGGTTCTTCGAAAAGCGAACGGGAAGCTCATGTTAATGTGTTGAAGCTGATTTATGATAAGTTGCTGAGTTAATAGAGTTGCTGAGTTAATAGAGTTGCTGAGTTAATAGAGTTGCTGAGTTAATAGAGTTGCTGAGTTAATAGAGTTGCTGAGTTAATA